>DATKAO010000170.1 GCA_035498015.1 Myxococcota bacterium | reverse complement strand
GGCCGGTCTGCAGGATGTAGGTGAGCCAGCTGCCGTCGGGCTGTCGGTCGGCCCAGGCCAGCGCCGCGTGCGCAGGTCGCGGGCCAGCGCGCGCGCTTCGTCGGCCTTGCCCCCGCTGGCGAGCGCCACCACGCGGTCGATCGCCATCGACACGCGCGTCTGTCCCGGGTCGGTGCGCGCGATCGCCTCCGACAGCGCGTCGGCGGCGAGCTGGTACTGACCCGTGTAGTGATACAGGCCGGCGAGCTCGGTGTAGTTCGCGGGGTCCTGGTCACCGCCCTCCACCAGGTCGTTCATCTTCACGATCGCGCGCTGGTAGGTCTGGAAGTGCCAGTCGCGCTGCACGTCGATCATGGTGCGCGCGTAGTCGGGATCGGCGAAGATGCGCCAGCTGAGATACCAGCTCGAGCGCGTGTTCTCGCCCGAGAAGCGCAGCAGGATCTCGAGCTTGGTCCGGTCGAAGAGCTCGCTAGAGCCGAAGCTCTTGTAGGTCAGCTCGAGGCTGTCGGGCAGCGTGGCGCCGGGGAACGCCAGCGGCTGGCCGGTCTGCAGGATGTAGGTGAGCCAGCTGCCGTCGGGCTGTCGGTCGGCCCAGGCCAGCGCCGCGTGCGCAGGCAGGCCGATCATCTGGGCGTTGCGGCCCTGGCGCTCGGCGATCTCCTGGTCGAGCTCCGACAGGTCGTCGCAGTCGCCGCGCATCATGCCGCCCGCGGTGGTGGCGAGTGTCTGCTCGGCGGTCTGGTGGATGTCGCCGCTCACCGTGCGCGTGCCGAGCAGCGCCGGGTTGCGCGGGTCGGGGCTGTCGAAGGCGTAGATCAGGAGATACTCGCCGATCAGGTCGAGGTGCGCGGCGTCGGGCAGCGCGGCCGCCGCCTCGGCGTAGAACTTCTCCGCTTCCTTCGGCGAGCCACCGGGGGCCGGGTGCACGACACCGAACCGTGTCGCCAGCGCGAACAGGTCGCCGTTGGGCGCGGTGACCAGCACGTGCGGCGGCAGCGCGTCCGCCAGCGCCGCCCACTCGACGCCCTCGCCCTTGGTCGGGAACGCCGCGCGCCAGCTGACGTCGTCGGCGCTGAGTCCGTGGGCAGGGTCCCAGGCCGCCAGCCGGTCCGGGCCGGCGTAGACCTCGGCCGACTCGAAGCGCGCGGCGTCTCGCAGCGGGTCGCTGCCGACCGGCAGGTGGACCACCAGCCGCGTGCTCTTGCCGTTCGTGTAGTACGCGGGCGGCGCCGCGATGCGCGAGTAACCCACGCGGCGCGGGGTCGCGAGCGTCCAGATGCGCGTGCCGTAGGCGTCTTCGACCAGCTCGAAGGTCGAGTCACGGCTCGCGTAGCGCGCCACGGGCCGGAGCTTCTCGGCCTCGAGCACGGCGCGGCGCAGCTCGTCGCAGGGTCCCGCCGGCGCACCGAGCGCGGCCAGCCAGCCGAAGCGCACCAGCCGCCGCACGAAGCTCGGCGGCGCGTAGTCGAGATTGGTCTGTGTGTCTTCCAGCGGGATCTGCGCCAGGATCGACGCGACCGCGGGCCGGCTCTCCGGCTCGAGCTTGGCGCGCGGGAGTGACTCGATCACGGCCGCGATCGCGCGCTCCACGCGCTCGCGCGCCTGCGCGTGCTCCTTGCGGCTGCGGGCCGCGAGGTCGGCGCGGCCGATCTCGCGCAGCACGCCCTCACGGATCACGTACAGGTGCGAGCCCACGAGGTAGCCGCCCGAGAGCTCCTCTTCGTAGAACACCAGATCCTCGGCGTGCAGGCCGGCATTCCGCGCGTTCAGGAGCATCTGCGGCAGGTCGCGAAGCGGATCCGTATTCGAGGGCGCGAGCAGCCCCCAGCTCGAGTGCAGCGGCCCGAGCTCGGTCTCGAGCTCGAGCCAGTCGCGCTCGCGGGCGCGCAGGATCGCGTACTCCACCCCCGAGCGCGCGCGCCAGCACACGCGCTCGCCGCAGGGCACGAGGTCGTCGCGCGGCGGCAGCGCGCCGGCCAGCTCGGCGCCCTCCAGCATGCGTGGCGGCGGCGGCTCGGTCGGCCCGGCGGGCGGCGGCGCGGGCGCGGCCGGCTGCGGCGGCGCCGGCGCGAACGGGGCGCAGGCCAGGAGCAGCACGGCGAACAGGAGCGCGAGGCGACGCATCGCCACGGGTACCTTACTGGCTCGCCGTGAAGTAAGCTCCGACGCGCCCTCCGCTGCGGGGAGAAGATGAAGGTTCCCGGCCTCTCGCTGTATCACTTCGACGGCTGTCCCTACTGCGACCGCGTGCGCTCGGCCATGACCCGGCTGTCGCTCGAAATCGAGCTGCGCGACATCCACCAACAGGCGAAGTACCGCGAGGAGCTCGTCGCCGCCACCGGCCGGCAGATGGTGCCGTGCCTGCGCATCGAGGACGGCGGCAAGTCGCGCTGGATGCACGAGTCGGCCGACATCGTGCGCTATCTCGAGACGGAGGTCGCGGGGAAGGGCTGAGGCCCGCGCCCCGCCGCACCGTGCTCGACTCACCCGCGCGCGTCCAGTTCGGACGGATCGCGGCGCTCGCCGACGCACGCATCGACCTGGCCGAGGCGGCGCTCTGGATCGCCGCCGAGGAGTATCCCGAGCTCGACGTGCCGGCCTGCCTGGCCCGGCTCGACGACCTGGCCTCCGCGGTGGCCTCGCGAGTGACTCGCGCGCCGAGCGCGCTGGAGTGCGTGGAGCGGCTGAACGACTTCCTGTACCGGGAGTGCCGCTTCCGCGGCAACCGCGAGGACTACTACGACGCGCGCAACAGCTTCCTGAACGACGTGCTCGAGCGGCGCACCGGCATTCCGATCACGCTCGCGATCGTCTGGGTCGCGGTGGCCGGCCGGCTCGGCGTGCCCGCGCGCGGCGTCGGATTTCCGGGTCACTTCCTGGTGCGCGCCGGCGGCGTCGAGGAGATCCTGGTGGACCCGTTCGCGGGCACGATCGTGACTCGCTCGGACTGCGAGGCGCGGCTGCGCGCCGCGGCGGGCGCGGACGTGCCGCTCGATCCGAGCCTGCTCGAGCCCACGCCCCCGCGCCAGGTGCTGGCGCGCGTGCTGCGCAACCTGAAGCAGATCTGGCTGGCGCGCGAAGACTGGCAGCGCGCGCTCGACTGCACCGAGCGCATCCTCATGCTCGCGCCCGAGGCGCCCTTGGAGCTGCGCGACCGGGGACTCATCTTCGCACGGCTCGAGTGCTTCTCGGCCGCCGAAGCCGACCTGCGCAAGTTCCTGGCGCTGGCGCCCGGTGACCCGGGCGCGGAAGCGGTGCGGGCCCAGCTGGTGGAGCTCGCGCGCAGCGCGCCGCGCCTCCACTGACCGACTCCTAGTCCTCCGGGCGTCCACGGAAGCGCTGCAGGTCTCTGCGCTCGCGCTTGGTCGGGCGGCCCGCGCCGGCCTCGCGGCGCGGCATGCGCGCGGGCCGCGGCACCGGCGGGGGCGAGTGGTCGTTGAACAGCGTGCGCGCCAGCGCCGGCGACTGGCGCTTCTCGGCCAGCCCCGTGACTTCGACGATCCGCAGCCCGTGGTCGGCCTGCACGCGCACACGATCTCCGACCCGGACCGCGAAGTGCGGCTTCACGCTCTCGTCGTTCACCCGCACGCGCCCGCCCGCGCAGGCCTGGGTGGCCTGGGTGCGCGACTTCAAGATCCGCGCCGCGCACAGCCAGCGATCGATTCTGACCT
>DATKAO010000169.1 GCA_035498015.1 Myxococcota bacterium | reverse complement strand
GGCCTCAGCCGCGCGGCGTGAAGAACGGGTTGTGGGGCAGGGCGCGCGCTTCGAGCACGCGGTCGAGCGAGGGCTCGTGCGCGTGGCCGTTCTCGAGCGCCGCGCGCGTGGCGGCGCGGTTGTTCTGGTACACGGCCTCGGCGTCGCGCGCCGCGGGGTCGACCCACACTGCGACAATCAGCACGAGCTCGTCGACCTCCGCGCGCGGAATCACTCCGTCCGCCACCGCGTCGGCCACGCCGCTCGCCACTCCGGCCTGCGCCGCGCCCCAGGTCAGACCCGCGTGCGAGTCACCCGCGACGGCCGCCTTGTTCACGAACAGAGTCATCGGCTTCGCGGGCAGCCCGGGCCGCACCACGGCGATGAACGGCGTGTGTCCCGCGGAAGGCGTGGCCAGCGCCGTGGCCCAGGCCGCGCCCACCGGCCCCGAGCGCGGCCCGAGCACGGTGTTCACGTGCGCCGCCTCGGCGCCTTCGCCGACGAAGCTCTCGCCGATCTCCATCGCGCGCATCAGGGCAGCCGCCCGTAGCGCACGCGCTTGAGCAGGGGGGAGCTGTCGGTCCCCGGCTTCGTGTCGTAGGCGAGCAGCGCCACCCAGCGTGGCCGCGTGCCCCGGATCGGCGACACGCGGTGCAGTGACCGCCGCCCCTCGAACACCATGAGCGTGCCGGGAGTCATGGGAATGGTCGCGACCGCATCGCCGCCGTTCCCGCGCAGCACCTCGCGCACCAGGTCGTAGCGCTCGTCGCCCTCGCTCCGGAGCAGCGGCACACACTCGAAGTCGCCGCCCGAGACACTCGACTGGATCGCGATCGACACGACGAAGTCGGTCTGGTCGTAGTGCCAGTGCAGCTCGTCGCCTTCGCTCATCGAGGCGAGATTCAGCGCCCCGAACGGGTCCGCGTAGCGGAAGATGCGCTCGCGCCCGAGCAGCACGCGCACGAAGTCCATGAGCGCGTCGCTCTCGTAGAGCGCGCGCAGTGCGCTGTCGGCGGGAAACAGGTCGTACGCCACCGCGGTGAGCGCGGTGCGCTGGAACGTGCGGCGCGGGTGGTCGTCGGGCAGGTCGGCGGGCGGCAGCTCGATGTAGGGCGTGCCCGGGACCTCGGAGAAGTGGCCGAGCTTGGCGAGCGACTCGCACTCGCCGCGCAGCCCCTCCAGCGCGTCGGCGCGCAGGAAGCCGGGCAGCACGGCCATGCCGCGGCGCGCGCGCTCCTCGTGCGCGGCGCGCACCAGCTCGCGGCCGCGCGCGGAGTCGAGCTGGAACAGGGGATAGCGCTCGAGGTCGATCAGCGATTCGGCCGCCATGGCGGCCAGGATACTCCAGCCCCGACACGGGTACACTCGGGGCATGAAGATCGGCGTCATGTCCTTCAACACCGAGTACACCATCCGTGCGGACCGGCTCGCGAGCGCGCTCGAGCAGCGTGGCTTCGAGTCACTCTGGCTGCCCGAGCACACGCACATTCCCATTCCGCCCGACGGCGTGGTGAAGAGTCCGCTGGGCGAGGAGCTGCCGGTCGAGTACCGCCACATGTCCGATCCGTTCGCGGGCCTGGCCGCCGCGGCGGCAGTCACCACGCGACTCACGCTGGGCACCTGCATCTGCCTGATCAACCAGCACCACCCGATCGGCCTGGCCAAGCAGGTCGCCACGCTCGACCAGCTGTCGGACGGCCGCTTCGTCTTCGGCGTGGGCGCGGGCTGGAACGTGCCCGAGATGCAGAATCACGGCGTCGAGTTCGCGGACCGCTGGCAGCAGGCGGTCGAGCGCGTCGCGGCGCTGAAGGCGATCTGGACCCAGGAGCGCGCGAGCTTCGAGGGCCGCTGGGTGCGCTTCGGCCCCATGTGGCAGTACCCCAAGCCCGTGCAGAAGCCGCACCCGCCGATCGTGCTCGGCACGCTCGACACGCCCTTCGGCCGCGAGCAGGTGGCACGCCACGCCGACGGCTGGCTGCCGCTCACCTTCAACGTGAGTCACACCAAGCGCAGCATCGACGACGTGCGCGCGCGCATGCGCAAGCACGGGCGCGACGACACGAAGCTCGCCGTGTCACTCCTGTTCCTGGAAGAGAAGGACCAGACCGCCGACGCGCTGCGCGCCGCGCAGGACCTGGGCGTGGAGCGCGCCATCCTGCGCCTGCCGGTCGAGCCCGAGGCCCGGGTGCTGGCGTTCCTCGACCGCGCAGCTCGCGTGCACTAGATACGCAACGAGCCACTCGTTCCGGGCCCCGGGTGACCCTGATATGCTCGCCGCCATGCGCACCCTTTTGGCCGCGATCTTCCTGCTCGCCGCGAGCGCCGCACACGCGAGCTACACCGCCGCGCTGAATGGCTCGACGCTCACGATCACCGGCGACAACAAGAGCGACAAGCTCGCGATCCGTCTCGATCCGAACGATGCGACGAAGCTCGACGTCGACGTGAAGATGGACGGGAAGCCCGAGTTCACCTTCGACCTCGCCACGTTCGACTCGATCACGATCTCCGCCGGCGGCGGGAACGACACGGTGCTGGTGGACGAGAGCAACGGCTCGTTCACCACCAAGACGATCGTGATCGACGGCGGACCGGGCAACGACACACTCACGGGCGGCTCCGGCAACGACTTCTTCATCGCCGGCGACGGCGACGACTTCGTGAACGGCCGGCGCGGCGACGACACGCTCCTGCTCGGCGCCGGCGACGACGTGGCCGTGTGGAGCCCGGGCGACGGCAACGACATCATCGAAGGCCAGGACGGCAACGACATACTCGAGTTCCACGGCGCGAACGTCAGCGAGCGCTACGAGATCTCGCCCAACGGGGGCCGCGTGCGCTTCACCCGCGACGTGGCCAACATCACCATGGACCTGCACGGCGTGGAGGAGCTCGACCTCTCCACGCTCGGCGGGATCGACAACGTCCGCGTGGACGATCTCACCGGCACCGGCCTGGCGCGCGTGAACGTCGACCTCGGCGGAACCACGGGCGGCGGCACCGGCGACGGCGCCGCCGACACGATCGTGGTGGACGGAACCGCGGGCCCCGACGTGGTGAGCATCGGCGCGACCAAGGGCGTGCTCGAAGTCGAGGGCCTCGCCACCGCCGTGCGCGTCACGAACGGCGAGCTCGCGAACGACGTGCTCGAGTTCGTGGCCAGCGGTCCCGACGAGATCCACCTGCTCGGAACGAAGTCACCCGACACCATCCTGATCGCGCCGTCGCCGCTCGCCGGCGCCGTGCGCACCACCGCCGACCGCCTGCCGATGATGGTCGACGTGGCGAACCCCGGCAGTGAGCTCATCGTGTTCGGGCTCTCCGGCAACGACGTGATCACTGCCTCGAACGGCCTCGCAGGGCTGGGCATCGGGCTCGAGCTCGACGGCGGCCCGGGCAACGACACCCTCGTCGGCGGCGACGGCAACGACACACTGATTGGCGGGCCGGGCAACGACACACTCGTAGGCGGCCGCGGCAACGACCTCGTGAGGATGGGCACGGGCAACGACACCGCGGTGTGGAACCCCGGCGATGGCAGTGACACGATCGAGGGCGAGGGCGGCAACGACACGCTCGATTTCCACGGCGCGAACGTGAGCGAGAAGATCGAGGTCGCCTCCAACGGCTCGCGCGTGCGCTTTACGCGCGACGTGGCCAACATCGTGACCGATCTCGACGGTGTCGAGCAGATCCTCTTCCACGCGCTCGGCGGCAGCGACCTCGTGACGGTCGATGACCTTGGCGGAACCGACGTGAAGACCACGACCGTCGACCTCGGGGTGGGAGCCGGCGCGGGCGACCTGGCCGTCGACACGGTGGTGGTGAACGGCACCTCCGGCGGCGACGGCATGCACATCGGCGCCGACTCGAAAGGCGTGTTCGTGAACAAGAAGGGCGGCGGGGTGCGCATCGCGCACGCGGAGCTCATCGACGAGCTCGTGATCAACGGGAACGGCGGCGCCGACAAGATCCAGGTCGGGCCGAAGGTGGCGCCACTCATCGGGGTCACGATCAATCCCTAGTCGGCCTGTGAAACAGGCCACAGTGAAGCGATCGACAGCGGGCCCGCGGGGTGGCGACTTACGCTCGTGACGAATCCAGCGAATGGAGGTTCGTCATGCGCACTCTCAACGCCCTCGCGATCGCGTCCCTGCCGCTGAGTCTGTTCCTGCTGCTGCTGACCGGCGGATGAACGCAGCGAGCGAGCTCGGCCCGATCAGCGCGCCACCCCGCGGCCGTGCTCTAATCGCGTGCACCCTTACAAGGAGAAGCACGCGGTGTTCAGCCACATCATGGTCGGCGCCAACGACATCCCGGCCTCGAAGAAGTTCTACGACGCGGTTCTGGGGGCGATCGGAATCGGCCCCGGAAGCATGGACGACAAGGGCCGGGTCTTCTACGTGACCAAGACCGGGGTCTTCGCGATCACGAAGCCGATCGACGGCGCTCCCGCGACCGCCGCGAACGGCGCCACGATCGGGTTCGCGGTCGACTCGCCGGAGAAGGCCAAGGCCTGGCATGCCGCCGGGGTGGCGAACGGCGGGCGCGCCATCGAGGATCCGCCGGGCGTGCGCGAAGGCGGCATCGGCAAGCTCTACCTCGCGTATCTCCGCGACCCCGCGGGCAACAAGATCTGCGCGCTGCACCGCATGCCATAGGCGCCCACCATGAGTGATTCACCGGAGTACGTTCCGCCCAAGGTCTGGAAGTGGGACGCGCCCAGCGGCGGGCGCTTCGCCAACATCAATCGTCCGATCGCGGGAGCCACGAGCGAGAAGGAGCTCCCGGTCGGGAAGCACGCCCTGCAGCTCTACTCACTGGCGACGCCGAACGGCGTGAAGGTCACCGTCATGCTCGAGGAGCTGCTCGCACTCGGCAAGAAGGAAGCCGAGTACGACGCCTGGCTCATCAACATTGGCAGCGGAGACCAGTTCGGGAGCGGCTTCGTCGCCGTCAATCCGAACTCGAAGATCCCGGCGCTCCTGGACCGCGGCACCTCGCCGCCGACGCGGGTCTTCGAGTCGGGCGCGATCCTGGTCTACCTGGCCGAGAAGTTCGGCGCGTTCCTGCCGAAGAATTCCTCGCCCCGGGCCGAGTGTCTGTCGTGGCTGTTCTGGCAGATGGGCAGCGCGCCGTATCTCGGCGGCGGCTTCGGTCACTTCTACGCCTACGCGCCCGCGAAGTACGAGTACCCGATCAACCGCTTCACCATGGAGGTGAAGCGCCAGCTCGACGTCCTCGACCGCAATCTCGCCGAGCGCCACTACCTGATCGGGGACGAGTACACGATCGCCGACATGGCGGTGTACCCGTGGTACGGGGGCCTGGTCACGCAGAATCTCTACCAGGCCGAGGAGTTCCTCGAGGCCAAGTCGTACAAGAACGTGGTGCGCTGGGCGGAAGAGATCGCGCAGCGCCCCGCGGTGCGACGCGGCCAGCGCGTCAACAAAGTCTGGGGACCCGAAGCGGAGCGCGTTCCCGAGCGACACTCGGCGAGCGACCTCCGCTGAGCGGTCACTCGCCCCGGCGGCTCTTCCAGCCGAGCTCCCAGCGACACACCGCGCCGCCCTCGGCGCGGCACGCCGTGTGTCTCACGCGGACCTCGTCGAGCCCCTGCATGGCCATGCGCTCGGCCTGATAGCCGGTGAACGTGCCGCAGATCTCGCGCGCGGGCAGCGCGAAGCCCACCCACTCGAGCACCGCACGGCCCGAGCTGCGCTCCACCACGTTCATCTGCCCGGTGTCGTACATGGCGCCGAGCAGCGTCGCCGCCGCCTTCCGCCCGGTGTTCTCGCGCAGCCGGCTGTAGATGCCCGACATCTGCTCGCGCGCCGACTCACGTCCCATCGCTTCGTAGAAGTTACGCGGGTCACGCGGCGGATTCACCGCCAGCTTGTACGCCACGCGCAGCAGCGCGAGATAGTCCTCGAGCGGGTACCACGACGCGACCACGATGCGCGCGTCGAAGTAGTGGTGCAGGCTCGCAGGCAGGAGCGGCCGCGCCTTGGCCGGGTCGTCCTGGATCCCCTTCACGAGCCCAGCCATCACGGTGCCCTTGGCCTTGCCCACGCCGCCCCCCTGGTGCCTACCCATCGGAGCGGAGGCAAGGATCCTTGCAGGAGTCGGTGGCGGCGCGGATGACCCGCCTGGCGTCTGTCGAGCAGCCGGTAGAATCCTTGCCATGAGCGAGTCGAAAAGCGTGCCGCCCGACCATCCAGGAGTCTGGTTCCCCCCGCCCTTGATCTACGTGCTGTTCTTCCTGGCGGGGCTG
>DATKAO010000168.1 GCA_035498015.1 Myxococcota bacterium | reverse complement strand
CAGGATGTACAGCGTGCCGGGCAGGTAGCCGAACTGCGCGGCGAGGATCGGGCCGACCAGCGGACCGGGCCCGGCGATCGCCGCGAAGTGGTGTCCGAACACGACCCAGCGGTTCGTGGGCACGAAGTCCTTGCCGTCGGCCAGCCGGTGCGCGGGAGTGACTCGCGCGTCGTCGAGCCGCAGCGCGCGCGTGGCCAGGAACGCGGAGTAGAAGCGGTAGCCGACCGCGTAGGTGCACAGCGCCGCGACCAGGAACCAGGCGCTGGAGAGCGTCTCACCGCGCGCGGTCGCCAGCACGCCGAGCGCGACCGCGCCCGCCGCTGCCACCGCCGCCCAGGCGAGACTCTTCCCCAGAGGCATGGGCGCGATTCTACCGATTCGCGTGCGATAATCGCGCCGCACGTGACTGCGGGAGGGACCATGAAGAGCGTGACGGGACGGGTGGCGGTGATCACCGGCGGCGCGAGCGGCATCGGGCGCGGCATGGCCGAGGTGTTCGCGCGCGCGGGCATGAAGATCGTGCTCGCCGACGTGGACGAGTCGCGGGTCACCGAGACCGCGCGCTCACTCGAGAAGGACGGCGCCGAGGTCCTGACCGTGCGCACCGACGTGTCGAAGCAGGCCGACGTGGACGCGCTGGCGCGCCGCGCGGTCGACGCGTTCGGCGGTGTCCACGTGGTGTGCAACAACGCCGGCGTCGCGCACGGCGGCGTGCCGACCTGGCAGAGCACGCTGCACGACTGGGAGTGGCTCGTGGGCGTGAACCTGATGGGCGTGGTGCACGGCGTGCGCGCCTTCACGCCGATCCTGCTCGCGCAGGGCGAGGGTCACATCGTGAACACGGCCTCGATGGCGGGGCTGATCAGCCCGGCCGGCAACGCGCTCTACGGAGTCACCAAGCACGCGGTGGTGGCGCTCTCCGAGGCGCTGTTCAACGAGCTGCGCGCCGCGAGCGCCGACGTGCACGTGTCGGTGCTGTGTCCCGGCTGGATCAACACCGAGATCCTGCGCTCGACCGAGCGCAACACGCCCGACGCGGTGCGCCGCGCCCGGCCCGAGGTGCGCACCACGCCGGAGTCCGAGATCCGCCGCAAGCAGGTGGAGAGCATGCTGGCCAACGGCCTGTCACCCACGCGTGTGGGCGAGCTCGTGCTCGACGCGGTCCGCTCCGAGCGCTTCTGGATCCTGACTCACCCCGAGTGGAAGGGCGCGATCCGCCACCGGCTCGAGAACGTGCTCGAGGAACGCGATCCGACGCCCGCGACGCCCGGCGGGCAGCGGCGCTAGCGTCACTTGTTCCAGGGCAACGGCTGGGGCGGCGGCAGCGACGCGTACAGCGGGTGACTGGGTGCGCCGCGCGTCAGCGCGAGCACGTAGATCAGCGGCGGGAAGGCGATCGCCTGGCGCCCGCCGATGAACAGGAACGGCGTGCCCTGGATGCCGTGCGCCTGCGCCCAGGCGATGTCGTCCTGCAGCTTCTTCTCGGTCTCGGGCGACTTCGCGCACGCCTCGACCTCGGCGCGCGGGCCCAGCACCTGCGCCAGCTCCCAGACCTTGTCCTCGCTGAGCGTGGTCTGATTCTCGAACAGCGAGCCCACGAACTCGAACTCGTTCGGCGCACCCTCGGCACAGATCTGCACGCGCGCCGCGAGACAACGCACCGGGTTGCTCGCGCCCTTGATCGCAGGGTTGCAGCCCGAGTCGAGCGGGTACTGGTGCGGCGCGAGCGAGAAGGCGTCGGCTCCGAAGCGCAGGCGCAGCTCCTTCAGCACCTCGTGCATCTGCGCGCAGTGACTGCACAGCGTGTCGGTGAACTCGGTCAGCACCAGACGCGGAGACTGCGGCCCGATGGTCGTGCGCGCGGGCGGCAGAGTCACCACCGGCCCGGCGGCGTAGGCCGCCAGCGTGTCGGAGAGCAGCTGCTTGGCCGGGTCGGGCAGGGTGTTGATGAAGCTCAGCACCTCGCGCTCGTCGGGCGTGCCCGAGGGGAGTGACTGGAGCGCCTTCGCGCCGGTCTCGGCCATGCTCTGCGGCGTGCGCGTGCCCGGGAAATACAGCAGCGCGGCGCCCAGGCCGACCGCCGCCAGCGCGAGCGGCGCGCCGCGCGCGAGCTGCGAGGCCAGCGGCAGGCCGAGCCCCACGAAGGCCACGCCGAAGTAGCCGAGCACGAGCAAGTAGGTGAGCGCGCAGGTCGTACACAGGTGCCCGAAGGCCAGGGACGCCGACAGGAGCACGGCCGCGCCGACCACGCCCGCGAGCGCGGTGAGCAGGGTCGCGCCCAGCCAGGCATCCGCGGCGCGGCGGCGCGACAGGCGCACGCGCGCGACCAGCGGCAGCGCGAAGGCGGCGAGCCCCCACACGACCCCCCACGCTGCGACGGGCAGCCCCGTGCGCGCGTGCACGGTGCTGGCGAACGGGGAGCTCCAGATGTCGGCGCAGTGTCCCCCGCCGACACACACCACGTCGCCGCCGCGGCGCGCGACGATCAGCTGGTACCACTGGAACAGTGCCCAGGCCGTGTGGGCCCCGGCGATCGCGAGCAGGATCGAGAGCGCACGGCGTGCCCGGGCAGAGCGCGAGTCGTTCATGGCCCGGGACGCTAGCAATTGCACAGCCCGGTCAACTACCCGTGTTTGACGCCCGGGGTCCGGAGTGGGAGGCTCGCCGGCCATGGCACGCCCGGCAAAGCTCACGCCCGAGCAGCTCGAGCAGGCGCTGCGCGGGCTCGCCGGCTGGACGCTCGCGGACGGGAAGCTGCACCGCGAGTTCCGCTTCGCCGACTTCAGCGCCGCCTTCGCGTTCATGACTCGCGTCGCGCTCGAGGCCGAGAAGCGCGACCACCATCCCGATTGGTCCAACGTGTGGAACCGCGTGGTGGTGGACCTGGTCACGCACGACGCCGGCGGAGTCACCGAGCTCGACGTCGCGCTGGCCCAGCGCATCGGCGAGCTCGCGGCCTGACGCGTGCGCCCCACCCACGCGCGCTACGGGGCACTCGCGTTCACGCTGGCGATGATCGCGATCGCCTATCTCGACCGCGTGTGCATTTCGACCGCGGCGCCGTCGATCCAGTCCGAGCTCGGCCTGTCCGACCGCGAGATGAGCCTGGTGTTCAGCGCGTTCACCTTCGCCTACGCGATCTTCGAGGTGCCGAGCGGCTGGCTCGCCGACCGCTTCGGCGCGCGCGTCGCGCTGTCGCGCATCGTCCTGTGGTGGTCGGTGATGACCGCCGCCACCGGCGTGGCCGGCGGCTTCGGCTCACTCGTGGCCGTGCGCTTCCTGTTCGGCATCGGCGAGGCGGGTGCGTTCCCGTCGAGCGCGCGAATCTTCGCGCGCTGGATGCCCGCTCGGCTGCATGGCCGGCTGTTCGGGGTGCTGCTCGCGGCCGCGGCCCTCGGCGGCGCGCTGACCCAGCCGATCGTGGTGGCTCTGCTCGGGCGTCTGGGCTGGCGCGGCTCGTTCGCGGTGTTCGGCGTGGTCGGCGTGGTGTGGACCGTGGCGTTCTGGCGCTGGTTCCGCGACGACCCGCACGAGCACGCGGGCGTGAACGCGGCCGAGCTCGAGCTGCTCGCGGCGGGCGGCGCGCTGCGCCAGTCACACGCGGCCGTGCCCTGGGCGGGGCTGGCGCGCAACCGCACGGTCCTCGGGCTGTGCGGGATGTACGTGGGCGCGATCTACGGCTGGTACTTCTATCTCACCTGGCTGCCCACCTACCTCTTGCGCGCGCGCGGCTTCGACCTGTCACAGGTCGGGTGGCTGGCCGCGCTGCCGCTCCTGGGCATCGCGATCGGCGTGCTCGCGGGCGGCGTGGTGAGTGACTTCCTGCGCCCGCGGCTCGGAGCGCGCACGGCCATGCGGCTCCCGGGGCTGCTCGGGCTGCCGCTCGCGGCCGCGGCCGTAGCGGGGGCCGCCACGGTGGAGTCACCCGTGGCCTGTGCGCTCTTGCTGGCGTGCGCCGCGGGGCTCGCGGGCGCGGGCATCGCGCCCGCTTGGGCGATCTGCGTGGAGATCGGCGGCGTCCACTCCGCGGTCGTGGGCGGCGCGATGAACACCTTCGGCAACCTGGGCGGCGCGCTCTGCCCCGTGGTCATGGGCTGGGGCCTCGAGCGCTTCCACTCCTGGACGCCGCCGTTGCTCACCATCTCGGCGCTCTATCTCGCTGCGGCGCTGTGCTGGCTGGTGATCGACCCGGCGCGCAAGCTCGAGCGCGCGCCCGCGCTCGCCGTGTTCGAGCCCGCGGGCTAGCCGCCGAGCGCGCGGAACAGCGCGTCGTCGGCGGGCACGCCGAGCACGGCGCGCGCCGCGCCGACGCCGGAAGTCACCACGCCGTACACGCCGCCGCCGGGCTGCGCCCAGTGACCGGCGAGATACAGGCCGGGCAGCGGCGTGGCGTTGGCGGGCCGGCCGGGGCCGATCTGGTCGGGGCCGAGCGCCCAGCCGTAGATCGCGCCATCGCTGTTGCGCGTGTAGCGCTCGAGCGTGCGCGGGGTGCCGCCCTCGGCGAAGCGCAGGTTGGCGCGCAGGCCCGGGAAGCGCGTCTCGGCCGCCGCGAGCATGCGCTCGAGATACGGCTTCTTCTCGGCGCGCCAGGCGCGCGAGGCGGCGTACGGCACGAGCGCGGTCAACACCAAGAGGTGTACGCCGTCGGGCGCGAGCTCCGGATCGGCGAGCGTCGGCACCGTGGCGCTCCACCAGCAGGGCCGGCCGGCGAGCGTGGAGGCGTAGGCGTCGTCGTGATCCCAGGTCTCGTACACGAACGTCTCGTGAGTCGCGCCGAGCGCGCCCAGGTCGAGCCCGGTCGCCGCGTACACCACGAAGGCCGAGACCGAGGGCTCGAGCCGCGCGAGCGCCCGGCGCCAGCGCGCGGGGAAGCGCGCCTCGCCGCACAGCTCCTCGACGGTCTGGCGCAGGTCGGCGTTCGAGATCACGACCGGCGCCGCCACGCGCTGCCCGTTCTCGAGCACGATGCCCGCCGCCCGGCCGCGCTCGACTACGATGCGGCGCACCGGGCTGCGCAGCAGCACCTCGCCGCCCTCGCGCTCGACCGCGCTGGCCAGCGCGCGCGCGAGCTTCTGGAAGCTGCCCTTGCAGTAGTACGCGCCCTCGGCGGCGTACGAGAGCAGCATGGTGGCGAAATACAGGAACGAGACACGCGACGGCGGCAGGCCGAGATACGGCCAGAAGGTGGCGAACACCGTCTTGGCGCGCGGGTCGTCGAGGTGCTCGTCCATCACGCGCGCGAGCGTCGCGCGCCGGTAGCGCAGGAGCGTCGGGAAGTGACCGGGTGCGCGCATCACGTCGAAGGGCGAGGCCAGCTCCGCCGCGCGGCGCGCCTCGTCGCGGATCGCGAGACACTCGGACACCAGGTCCTCGAGCCCCTTGCGCTCGGCGGGGAAGGCCTGCGCGTGACTTGCGATGAACTCCTCCAGCCCGGCGCGCGCGCGCAGCTCGAGCCCGGGATACACGGCGGTGTAGAGCGGGTCGATGCGCGCGAACTCGAGCTCGCGCCGCGCGCCGACCGCAGTCAGCACGCGGTGCAGGAGCCCGCCGCCGGGGAAGGCCGTCGGCTCGCAGCCGCCCACCAGGTGCACCGCCGAGTCGAAGGTGTACTGGCCGCGGCGGAAGGCGTGCGCGTAGCCGCCGGGCCGGTCGTGGCGCTCGGCCACCAGCACGTGCTTGCCCGCGCGCGCGAGCAGCGAGGCCGCGGTCAGCCCGCCCAGACCGCTGCCCACGACGATCACGTCGTAGCGGTCGTGGCGCGCTTCGCGCCGGAACCTCACCGGATGCTGAACTCGGCGGGGTCGTTCCCGGCCAGCCCGTAGCGCAGCATGAAGTTGACCACGATCATGCTGTAACGGCTGTCCGTGGCCTCGCCGGTGAAGACGCGCGGCATGTGCTTGGCGAAGTGCCAGTCGGTGAGTCGCCCCAGCAAGGTGTGCCGCACGTACTCCCCCACCTTGAAGAGCGTGAACAGCCGCCCGCTGTAGTAGGCGTCGACGATGCGCGCCCAGTCGTCCAGGTTGCGGATCGCGCGAGACTGATAACGGGCGAAGGCGCGCGCCGAGCCGTCGCGGATCGCGCGCGCGAGCGAGCGCGCGGCGTCGAACGCGAGCAGCGTGCCGCTCGACAGCACGGGGTCGATGAACCCGAACGCGTCGCCGCACAGCGCCCAGCCGGGTCCGACCGCGCGGCAGGCGCGCAGCTGGTAGTTCGTGTAGCGGACCACCGGGCTCACGCGCTCGGCCTTCTCGCCCCACTGCCGCGCGCACTCGTCGCGGCGCAGGAAGTTGTCGTACTGCTCCTCGATGGTCGCGCCGAAGCGCACGATGTGCTCCATGGGAGTCACGATGCCCACGCTGACCCGGCCCGGCAGCGGGATGCGCCACGACCAGCCGCGCTCCAGGCGGTCGGAGTGCACGTTGCCGGGCAGCACGGTCGAAACCCCGGTGCAGTGCGCGTGGAGCGCCGTGTCCTTGCGCGGGCCTTCGACCGTGGGAATGTCGAGCAGGCGCGCGACCGCGCGCGCGCGGCCGGTCGCGTCGACCAGGAAGTCGGGCTCGCCGCCCAACGCCTGGCGTGCCGTGGCCAGCGACTCGGGCGCGAGCCGCACGGCGTCGGGATCGGACCCGCGCTCGAAGCGCGCCGACTCCTCGAGCTTCACTGCGCCCGCGCGCACCGCCGCCGCCTCGATCGAGGCGTCGAACAAGTCACGCGGCACGTTGTAGGAGTAGGGCGTGCGCGCACCGCGGCTGTCGGCGAAGCGGAAGCTCATCTGCGCGACCGGGTGGAAGGTGAAGCTCGCGCCCGGCTTGTAGGTGCTGTAGGCGGCGACCTCGTCCTCGATGCCCAGGTCGCGCAGGAAGGGAATCACCGCGGGCACGAGCGACTCGCCGACGATGATCGGCGGGCGCTTGCCGCGCGCGAAGAATGCAACCGCGACGCCCTCCCGGCGCAGGTAGGCGGCGAGGGCCGCGCCCGAGGGGCCGCCGCCGACGATCGCGACTCTGCGAATGCGCTCCCCCATCGGCGCCGCACCATAGTCGAGCGGCGAGCGCCTTTCAACGCGCCTTGACAAGCCGAGCGCACGGGTGCGAAACACCCGGGCGATGCAGTGGACGCAAGAGGCGCTCACCCATCGGGTGTACGAGATCCTGCGCGACGAGCTGCTCTCCGTCGGAGAGGAGTTCACGCCGCGTTCGAACCTGGTCGAGGCCGGGCTCGACTCACTCGCGGTCACCCAGCTGCTCCTGGCGATCGAGGAGAGCACGGGCATCTGGGTCGACGAGAGCCTGCTCACCGAGGAGACGCTCGCGAGCGCCGAGAGCCTCGCGGCCTGCGTGCATGCCCAGATCGCCCACGCCTGACCGCCGGGCGCTGACCGGCGCCGACTGCTTCCTGCGCGCCTTCGACTGGGAGGTGCGGCGCACGGCCGGCGCGAGTCACGCGTCGCAGCTCGTGCTGCGGCTGGGGCCGGGGCTCGACCCCCAGGCGCTCGCCAAGCTCGTGGCCGAGGTCGCGGCGGCGCAGCCGATCCTGCGCGCGCCGATCCGCCGGCCGTGGGGCGTGGCGCCCCCCGAGTTCCGGCTCGAGCGGGCCGCGGCGGCGCCGCTGCCGCGCTTCGAGCTTCACGAGGCGCCGGGACCGCGAGTGACTGGCGAGGAGCCGGAGCTGCCGCCCCTGTTCGCGGCGCGGCTGAACGAGCGCTTCGACGGGCGGCGCGGCGTGCTCTTCCGCTGCGACGTGGTGCGCCACGCGGGCGGCGCCGCGGGCTGCGACGTGGCTTTCACCTGGTTGCACATGCTCCTGGACGGCTCGGGTAGCGAGCGCTTCGTGCGCTGGCTCGACGAGGTCGGGCGCGGCCTGCGCCCCGCTGCCGAGCTGCCCGACGAGCCCGAGGTCGAGTCACCCGATCCCGGTGCGCGCGCGCGCGGCGAGCAGGCCATGCGCTGGCAGCGACGCATGCGCTCTTTCGCGGCGCGCGCCCCGCGCTCGCTCGCCGGGCCGCTGGCGCGCACGCCGCAGCGGCTCGAGGTCGACCTGGCGACGTTCGCTCCGGAAGAGAGCGCACGCGCCGCGCGGCGCGCGCGCGAGGCGGCCGGCTTCCTGACTCCCATGCTGTTCTATCTGGCCGCCTCGATCCGCGCGCACCACGCGGTGTTCCGGCTGCGCGGGATCGACCCGCGGAGCTTCGTGGTGCCGCTGCCGGTGAACCTGCGCCCCAAAGGCGCGGGCGGCGCGCTGTTCGGCACGCGCGTGTCGCTGCTCTGGTTCCAGGTGACTCCCGAGCACTGCACGAGCCTCGAGTCACTGCTCGAGCAGCTGAAGGCGCAGCGCCTGGCGGCGATCAAGGAGGGCATGGTCGAGGCCGGCGCAGCCGCCATGGACTATGCGCGCTGGCTGCCGCGCGCCGCCTACGCGCGCATGGCGCGGCAGGCCTTCCGCGGCGAGCTGTGCTCGTTCTTCTTCGCCTACACCGACCAGTTCCTGCCCGGCATGGACTCGTTCCTGGGTGCCCCGATCCGCAACGCCTTCCACGCGCCTTCGGTGCCGCCCTCGCCGGGCTCGGCGGCGGTGTTCTCGCTGCGCGGGGGCCGGCTGAACTTCACGCACGTGCGCCAGGCGGGAGTCTTCTCGGGCTTCGAGCTGGTGCGTTTCCGCGAGAGCCTGCGCGCCGACCTCTTGGGTGAGGCATCGTGACTCGGCCCGAGCGCGCCGACGTCGCCGTGATCGGCGGCGGCAGCGCGGGCGTGGCGGCGGCCGTGGCGGCGGCGCGCGCCGGGGCGCGCACCGTGCTGGTCGAGCGCGGGCAGCGCCTGGGCGGGAACGCCGCGCATGCACTGGTCCACACGATCTGCGGCCTGTACCACGCGGCCGACGATGGCGACCCGGTGCTGGCTCACGCGGGCCTCCCGGCGGCGCTGGCGCGCGGACTCGCGGCGAGCCAGGGCGCGGCACCGCCCGAGCGCGCGGGCCGGGTGTGGTATCTGCCGGTGCGCCCCGACGCGCTCTCTGCGGCCTACGCCGAGCTGTGTCGCGGCGCGGCGGGGCTCGAGCTCCGGCTCGGGGCGGAGCTCGAGCGCGCGGAGCTGGCGCGCACGCCGTCCGAGGA
>DATKAO010000167.1 GCA_035498015.1 Myxococcota bacterium | reverse complement strand
CCTCGCGGGTGGCCTCCCACTGCGCGTCGATCACCGCCGCGGCCAGGTCCTCCTTCGACGGAAAGAAGTGGTAGAAGCTGCCCTTGTTGACCTCGGCGGCGTCGCACAGCTCCTGCACGCCCACGCTCTCGTAGCTGCGCGCGTGGAAGAGCCGCGAAGCCTCGTCGATGAGGCGCTCGCGCGCGTCACTGGTCCGACCCATGCCCCTGAGACTATCTCAACGGGCAGGAGGTTTGACAGGTGGCTCGTATTCGAGCTGGAGCGCCACGAAGTCGGCGGTCGGTGCTCCGTAGCGGGCGTCGATGTCGCGGAGCACCGCGTCCACGGTCGAGCTGCCCGCGGCCGGGAGCGCGATCGGGTGCGTGGCCGTGCCCGTGGCGTCGGCCAGGAAGCGCAGGCCGCGGCGCGAGCGGACCTCGGGCTCGGGCGCGAGCGTGCGCACCGAGGCGCGGTAGGTGCGCTGCCAGGCGTCGGCGGCGAGCGCGACGGCGACCTCGTCGACCCCGTCTCGCAGCTCGAGCTCGAGCGTCTCGTGCTTCCAGAAGGCCAGCAGGTTGCGCGCTGCGGTGAAGACCGCGGGCCGGTCGAGCGCGAAGTCGCGGCTCACGTGGCCGGCGCCGAAGCCGGGCACGCCGAACTCGCGCGCGACCTCCGCAGCGCGCTCCGGCCCGGCGATCGCTTCGACCAACGTGAGCGACAGCGGGATCGACGCGCTGATGCCGGTGGTGGTGGCCACGCCGCGGTCGACCACGTAGCGCCGGTCGGTGACCCAGGTCATGCCGGGAAAGGTCTTCGGCATGCGACTCACCCACAGCCAGTGACTCGTGGCGGCGCGGCCGTCGAGCAGGCCGGCGGCGCCGAGCACCCAGCCGCCGTCGCAGATGCCGACCATGGTCGCGCCCTTGCGCGCCTGGGCCTGCAGCCAGGCGAGGGCCGCAGGCTCCTTGGCGTCGTGCAGCGCCGGCACGATCACGTAGTCGGCCCCGTCGCCGTAGCGCGCGTCGAAGGCGGCGACGTCGAGGTCCGGCCGCACGCGCAGCGCGGGGTGGAGCTCGACCGGCGCGTCCTGCAGCGCGACCGCGAGCACGTCGGCGCTGTGCGAGGCGCGCAGCACGCCGAGCGGCACCACGAAGTCCGTGGTCTCCGTACCGCCGTTCGCGGCGAATACCGCGACCAGGGGGCGCGCGCGCTTGGGCGGCCGCAGCTGCGCCACGACCGCGGCCCGCTCGGCCTCGGAGATCTCGGGCAGGGCCGCAGCGCGCGGCCGCGCGGCGGGCAGCGCCAAGAGGGCGGCGCCGATGCCCGCCGCGGCGAGCACGGCGACTCCCGCGAGCGCGATCCGGAGAAGCCGCATGACGTGGAGGGTAGCCGCCGGCTCGCGCCGCCGTCGGCCAATCGCCGCGCGGATCCTGCCAAGCCGCGTGTTAGGTTGTGCGCATGCCCGCTTTCTGCGGCGGCTGCGCCTGCGGCGCGATCCGCTACGAGTGCAGCGCCGAGCCCCTGTTCGCGGCCCGTTGCCACTGCCGTGACTGCCAGCGCGAGTTAGGCGCTGGCTTCGTCCCCGTGCTGGGCGTGCCGGCCGACGCGTTTCGAGTGACTCGCGGCGCCCCGCGCGGCTTCACGGTGACCGCCGACAGCGGGCATCCGACCACGCGCTTCTTCTGCGCCGACTGCGGGTCGCCGCTGTTCGGCCGCCCGGGCGTGGCGCCCGAGATGGTCACGATCCGCGCCGGCAGCCTCGACGACCCGGCGGCGTTCCGGCCGGCCCGGAATCTCTACGTCTCCCGCGCGCAGCCCTGGGCTACGATGGATCCCGCGCTGCCCAAGCTTCCGCGACTCCCCCACAGCCAGGAGCCCCGAGTGCCCCGAACCTTCTCGCGCGAGACCACCACGAACGAGCTGCTCGAGGGAGTCAGTCTCTCCGGGCGCCGGGTCCTGATCACGGGCGGCTCGGCCGGCCTGGGCGCGGAGACCGCTCGCGCGCTGGCCGCCGCGGGGGCGCACGTCGTCGTCACGGCCCGCGACGCCGCCAAGGGCGAACGCGCGGCCGCTGCCGCGCGCGCCGGCGCTGCGCCGGGCGCCCGGGTCGAGGTGGCCGAGCTCGACCTCGAGTCACTCGCCAGCGTGCGCGCCTGTGCGGACCGGCTGCTGGGCGAGGGCCGGCCGCTGCACGCGCTGATCGCCAACGCCGGAGTCATGGCCGCGCCGCAGGGCAGGACGCGCGACGGCTTCGAGACCCAGTTCGGTACCAACCACCTGGGTCACTTCGTGCTCGTGAACCGGCTCGTGCCGCTGCTCGTGCGCGGCGCACCCGCGCGCGTCGTGGTGCTGTCGTCGTCCGGCCACCGGTTCGCCGACGTGGACCTCGAAGACCCCGGCTTCACACGCACGCCCTACGACCCGTGGCTCGCCTACGGGCGCTCCAAGACCGCGAACGTGCTGTTCGCCGTGGCGCTCGACCGGCGGCTCGCGCCGCGCGGCGTGCGCGCGTGCGCGGTCCATCCGGGCGGCATCCGCACCGAGCTCTCGAGACACCTCACCGAGCAGACCCTGCAAGAGCTCGTGTCGCGCATGGCGCGCGGCGGGGTGAAGATGAAGTCGGTGGAGCAGGGCGCGGCGACGAGCGTCTGGGCCGCGTTCATCGCCGACGCGGCCGAGATCGGCGGCCGCTACTGCGAGGACTGCAGCGTCGCCAAGCTCACCCAGGACGCGCAGACGAGCGCGGGCGTGCGCGCCTACGCGCTCGATCCGGCGCGCGCCGAGGCGCTGTGGCGGCGCAGCGAGGAGTGGGTCGGGGAGCGTTTCCCCGCGTGAAGCGCTCCTGCGCCGGGGGCCTCCGCAAGCGCACTAGCCGCGCGCGCGGTTGATCTCGTCGCGCAGGGCCTGCGCGGCGGCGCGGATCGCGTCGGCGTCGCCCGCGAACACGATCGCCCGCGACGAGGAGATGAACAGGCCGCGGCCTTTCGGGTCGACGCCCGCCGCGACCACCGCGGCCACGTCGCCGCCTTGCGCGCCCACGCCCGGCACCAGGAAGGGCAGCTCGGGGTGCGCCTGGCGCAGCTCGGCCAGCTCCTGCGGGTAGGTCGCGCCCACGACCAGGCCCAGATTGTGGTGCGCGTTCCAGTCGCGCGCGGCGCGCTCGGCCACGCGCCGGTAGAGCGGCTGGCCGTCGACCCGCAGGTCCTGCAGGTCGCGCGCGCCCGGGTTCGAGGTGCGGCACAGGACCAGCGCGGCGCGCGCGGGGTCGGCCAGGAAGGGCGCGAGTGAGTCGCCGCCGAGATAGGCGTTCACGGTGACTGCGTCGGCGTCGTAGCGCTCGAACGCCTCGCGCGCGTAGGCCGCGGCCGTGTTGCCCACGTCGCCCCGCTTGGCGTCCAGGATCACGATCGCCTGCGGCGCGCGCGCGCGGATGTGCGCGATCGTCTTCTCGAGCTCGCGCTCGGCGCCGACCGCGCTGTAGAAGGCGATCTGCGGCTTGTAGGCGCAGACCAGGTCGTGCGTGGCGTCGATCACCTCGCGGTTGAACTCGAACATCGGCTCCGCGGCGCGCGCAAAACGCGCCGGGAGCTTGGTCGAGTCGGGATCGAGCCCCACGCAGGCCAGGCTGGCCGAGCGCTGCCACGCGGCTAGGAGCCGCTCGCGGAACGGAGTCACTGACTCATGTGCCAGCCGCCGTTGGGCGACAGCACCTGACCGGTCACGAACTTGGCCTCCTCGCTGGCGAGATACACCGCGGCCCAGGCGATGTCGTCGGGCTCGCCCAGTCGGTGCATCGGCGTCGAGGCCTCGATGATCGACTTCATCTGCTCGAGGAACGCGATCATGTCGGTGTCGATCCAGCCCGGCGCGATCGCGTTCACGCGGATGTTGCGGGTCACGACCTCGCGCGCCAGCGAGCGCGTGAAGCCCAGGATGCCTGCCTTGGCCGCGCAGTAGGCGACCGCACCGGCGCCGCCCGCGGTGCCCATGATCGAGCCCATGTTGATGATCGAGCCCGACATCTGCGGGTTCATGATCTTCAGCGCCTCGCGCGAGCAGAAGAAAGTTCCGTCGAGGTGCACCGCGAGCATCCGGTGCCAGGCATCGTCGGTCACTTCGACCGCCGCGTCGAGGTGGGTCTTGACCGGGCCGCCGGCCGCGAGCTCCGCCGCCTGCTGGAGCTGCTTGTCGCGGAACTTCGCGCGCAGCGCGGGGTCGTTCTCGACGCCCGAGATACCGGCGTTGTTCACCAGCACGTCGAGCCGGCCGAGGCGGCGCTGCGTCGTCTCGAACATCTTCCGCACGGCCGCGGAGTCCGACACGTCGGCCGCGAGCCCCAGGCCGCCGAGCGGCGCCGCCGCCTTCTCGGCTGCGACCAGGTCGACGTCGTTGATCACGACCTGCGCGCCTTCTTCGACGAAGCGCTTCGCGATCGCGAGCCCCAGCCCGCGCGCCGCGCCGGTCACCAGCGCCACTTTGCCCTGCAGTCGGTTCATCGGGACTCTCCTTTGAAGTTGGCGGGCGGCCAGGCCTGGAAGGCCGGCACGCCGTCGGCGATCTCGAGCCACGGGACTTTCTCGCCCGCGAAGAAGTGGACCTGGGGCCGCCCGTCGAGCGGGTCGTCGAGGCTCGCCGCGGGCACCACCACCTGGTCGTCGAGCACGATCGCCACGTTGCCGCCGCAGCGCCCGCAGAAGCTGCGCCGCACGCCCGGGCTCGACTCGAAGCGAGTCACCAGCTCCTCGCCGCCCAGCCAGCGGAACTGCGACGGGCGCAGGTGCAGGTTGCTCGCGAACGCGGCGCCGTGCGACTTGCGGCACTGCACGCAGTGGCAGTGATTGAACAGGAAGGCGTCGCCTTCGAACTGCCAGCGTATGCCGCCGCACAGGCAGCTGCCGCGGATCGGACCGGCCATCGGCTCTCCTCGCCCCATGATGCCACGCGGCTAGAATGCGCCGCCATGAACCCCGCCTTCCGCGTCGCCGGGCCGCGCGACCTCGAGCCGCTCCTGTCGTTCGTGCGCGAGTTCTGGGCCATCGAGCGCATTCCGTTCGTCGAGCCGGCGGTGCGGCGCGCGCTCGAGGGGATCCTGGCGAACCCCGACTTCGGCCGCGTGTTGCTGATCGAGCTCGAGTCACGGGCCGTGGGCTACTACGTGCTCACGCTGGGCTACAGCCTCGAGTTTCTGGGCCGCGACGCGTTCATCGACGAGCTCTACGTGCGCGAAGCGTGGCGCGGCCGCGGCCTGGGCACGCAGGCGCTGGCGCACGCGGCCGCGCTGTGCGCCGACCTGGGCGTGGGCGCGCTGCACCTCGAGGTCGACCACGTGAACCCGCGCGCGCGGGCGCTCTACGAGCGCTCGGGCTTTGCCGTGCACGAGCGGGCGCTGATGACGCGCCGGATCTGAGTCAGCGCGGGAGCTCGATCGAGTCCGCGCCGACGCGCGCCGCGAGCTTCTCGAGCGCGCGCGCGAGGCCGCGCCGGCGCGCCGCCGTGGCGCGTACGCCGCGCTCCCACCACACGCGCTCGACCACGAGCGTGCTCCGCTCGCGGTCGTGGCGGGGATCGAGCCGGCCCACCAGCCGCTCGCCCTCGAGGATCGGCAGCACGTAGTAGCCCCAGCGGCGCTTGGCGGCGGGCGTGAACGCCTCGAAGCGGTACTCGAAGCCGAACAGCCGAGTGAGTCGCTTGCGGTCGCGCAGCACGGGGTCGAAGGGCGCGAGCAGGCGCAGCTCGGGGCGCGGGTCGGGCGCACGGCGCAGGCGCGCCTGCCAGTCGTGCGGCGCGAAGCCGGAGACCGGCCGGGCTCCGTTCGAGGCCGCGAGCTTCACCGCCACGGCGCTGCCGCGCTCGACCGACGCGCGGCACCAGGCCACGGCCTCGGCGACGCCGATTCCGCCCCAGAAGTACGCCAGCTCCGACGGCGTGGCGCTGCCGAGTCTCTCGAGCGCCGAGCTGCACGCCCAGTCGACGTGCGCCTCGCGCGTGGGAGCGCGCGCCGCGTGCGCGTCTGGAAACACGCGCTCGAGCAGGTCGTAGACCTTGTCGAAGCGGTCGCGGCCGGCGATCGCGAGCCGGCCCGAGTGCCACAGCACCTCGAGCGCGGTCTTCTCGGGCGTCCAGTCCCACCAGCCCTCGGAGGTGCGCGCGAGGCTGCGCTCGAAGTCACGCGCGCGCAGCGCGCCCTCGCGCACGATGCGCGCGTGCACGCGCGCCAGCACGGCGTCGGGGTCCTTGCCCATGCGTGTCTTGAACCAGCGCTTGCGGCGCATCTCGACCTCGCGCCGCTCGAAGCGCAGCTTCCAGTGCGGGAAGAGTGACACCGGGATGTAGGCGGCGTCGTGCGTCCAGTGCTCGAAGAGCGCGCGGCGCTCGAAGGCCAGGCGGTCCAGCAGGGCGGGCCGGTAGCCATCGAGCCGCGCGCCGAGGATCAGGTGGTGGGCGCGCTCCACGCGCTGGATCG
This sequence comes from Myxococcota bacterium, assembly GCA_035498015.1. NCBI lineage: Bacteria > Pseudomonadati > Myxococcota > Myxococcota bacterium. The sequence goes on along the minus strand of DATKAO010000167.1, from coordinate 7,372 downwards.
AGTCGACCTGCACGAAGCCGAGCCGGTCGATCAGCTTGGCGACCGCCCGCAGGTTGGCTGGGCGCGCCGGGTCGTCGCACAGGCCCTGGGCCGCCAGGAACATGCGGCGCGCGTCGCGGGCACTCACCGTGGGCTCCACGGCGACAGCGTACGCCAGCCGGGGCCGCGTCGGGTATCCTGACCGGACACCGGGAGTGACTCGCAGTGATCCTGAACCGCACGCTCGAGGGCCGGCTCGTGCGGCTGGTGCCGCAGCGGCTCGAGCACGCCGAGCTCCTGGCGCGCTGGAACGCCGACGCCCAGGTGCGCCACTGGCTGCACCGCTCGGAGGACCCGCCCGAGCTCCTGGGTCGCAGCGAGATGGCCAAGCTCGTGGCGCAGGGACTCACTGACCCTGGCGAGCTGCGCTTCATGATCGAGGCAGAGGGCCGTGCGATCGGCGAGCTGCGGCTGCGCGAGATCCATCCCTGCGGGCGCGCCGAGCTGGCGATCCTGATCGGCGAGCCCGCCTGCTGGGCGCGCGGCTTCGGCGGCGACGCGATCGTCACGCTCTTGCGCTTCGCGTTCGGCGAGCTCGGCCTGCGGCGCGTCACGCTGATCACCGACGCCGACAACGCGCGCGGCATCCGCTGTTACGAGCGCTGCGGCTTCCGCACCGAGGGCGTGCTGCGCGCGCACCGGCTGCGCTACGGGCAGCCGCTCGACATGCTCGCCATGGCCGTGCTCGCGCAAGACTTCGCGGCGGCGGGGCATGCCCGAGGCGAGTGACTCCGGCGCAGACTCGCGCATCCTCGCGGACAGCCGGCGGGCTGCGGAGAGCATCTCGCTGGTGTTGGCCGCGGAGGGCATCCGCCATCAGGTGCAGAGCGACGACGGCGCCTGGCAGGTGCTGCTGGCCGCGTCGGACCGCGCGCGCGCCGACGCCGCGCTCGAGAGCTGGGCGCGCGAGAACGCGCCGCCGCCGGAGCCGCCGCCCGAGCCGGAGCCCGAGGTCGAGACACGCGCCGGCCTGTGGCTGGCCGCGGCGATCCTGGCGGGCTGGTGGTATACGGGGGACTGGTCCGACGCGAGCCCGATCTTCGGCGCCGGCGCGAACGATGCGCGGCTCGTGCTCGGGGGCGAGTGGTGGCGCTGTGTCACCGCGCTCACGCTGCACTCCGATGTGACTCACGCGGCGGGGAACGCCTTCTCGTGCGCGGTCTTCGCGAGTCTCTTGTTCCGCCGCTACGGCCCCGGCGTGGGTGGGGCGATCCTGCTCGCGTCGGGGCTGGTCGGGAACGGGCTTGCGGCCGCGTGGCACGGCGCGCACTACCGCTCGCTCGGCGCCTCCACCGCCCTGTTCGGGGCGATCGGGGCGCTCGCTGCCACCGAGCTCGTGCGCCGCCAGCGCATCCGCCTGCGGGCCTCGCGCGTGTGGCTGCCGCTCGCGGGCGGGCTGGGGCTCCTGGCCATGCTGGGCACGGGCCGGGGCAGCGACCTGGCGGCCCACGTCTTCGGCCTGGCCGCGGGCGCGGGCGTCGGCTTCGTCGCCGCGCGCGCGGCGCCCCGGCCGCTCGGCGGCCCGGCGCAGTGGGCGTTCGGCGCGGTCAGCGTGGCGTTCGTCGCGCTGTGCTGGAGGCTCGCGCTCGCGAATCCCTAGAGCTTGGGCGAGGCCGCCTTCACGCTGATCACCGGAACGTGCGCGCGGCGGATCACGCGCTCGGCGGTGCTGCCCATGAGCACGTGCGCGAGGCCCGTGCGCCCGCGCGTGCCCATGACCACCGCGTCGGCGTGCATGCGCTCGATGGCCTCGAAGATCGCCGGGTCGGGTTGCGCCGCGGAGATCACGGTCTCGACCTGGATCCCGCTCAGTGACTCGCGCAGCTCGCCGAGCTTCTGCCGCGCCGAGTCCGCCAGCGCCTTCTCCACGCTCGCCACCGCGAAGCCGCTGCCGGTGACTGCGATCGAGGGCAGGTCGTAGGCGTGCAGGAGCACCAGCCGCCCGCCGGTGCGCGCCACCAGCGCGCGCGCCCAGGCCACGGCGGCGTCGGAGTCGGGTGAGAAGTCCGTGGGCACCAGCACCGAGCGGTAGGGCGCCGGCGCCGGTGAGTCCGCGTGCGCGGTCAGCACCGCCGCGCGAGCGAGCTGCGCCACGCGCTCCGCCACGCTGCCCAGGAGCACGTGCGCGAGCCCCGTGTGGCCGCGCGTGCCGACCGCGACCAGGTCGGCGCCGAGCTCCGCGGCGCGCTCGGTGATCGCTGCCGCCGGCTCCTCGGTCGAGGTCGAGCTCGCGGCCTCGAAGCCGCGTGCGCGCAGGGTCGCGGCGAGTGTCTCGACCTTCTGCGCGGTCTCGCTGCGCGCCTGGCCGATCAGGCCGGGCGCCATGCCGAGCGAGACGGCGGCCAGCGCCGGCGCAGGGATGTAGCCCGAGGAGAACAGCTCGAGCCCGGCCGAGAACAGCTTTGCGAGCTCGAGCGCGTGCGCTAGCGCCCGGTCGGCGTGGGGCGAGAAGTCCGTGGCGACCAGGATCTTCTTCACCGAGACAGTCTACCCGAACGGGCGCGAGTCAGGGGACTTCGGCGGGGTGCAAGTCGACCGTGGCCACGACCGGCAAGTGGTCGGAAGCCCGGCGCGCGGCCTCGCTCGCGTGGGTGCGCACGCGCGCCACACGCGCGCCGCGCGCGTACACGCGGTCCAGCGCCAGGACGGGCCGGGCGGCCGGGAAGGTCGCCGGCCAGGCGTCGTTGTGGTGCAGCTGCGTGAGCTCGTCCTCGAGCCGCCGCGTCGCGGGGCAGCGGCGCCAGGCGTTCATGTCGCCCAACAGAACGGTCGGCCCCTGGAGCTGCGGGTGCTCGAGTAACTCGTGCACCTGTTTCTGGCGCGTGCGGTCGACCAGCGCCAGGTGGGTCGCGACGATCGAGACGTGGCTCGCGTCGCGCGCGAACTGCGCCGCGATCGCCGAACGCTGCTCCAGGCGCGAGAATGAGAGGTCGAGCGCGAACACCGAAGTGAGCGGCCAGCGCGACAGGATCGCGTTGCCGAGCTCGCCGCGGCGGTGTACGCGCGTGGAGACGAAGGCGAGGTACAGCCCGAGCGCGTTGGCGATCGAGGGCAGGGGGTCGGGCTCCTCGAAGGGCCGCAGCACCTCCTGCAGCGCGATCACGTCGGTGGCGAGCTCGCCGATCACCGCGCTCGCGAGCTCGGGCTTCCAGCGGTTCCCGCCGCCCGGCCCCGAGAAGCGATGCACGTTGTAAGTCGCGACCTCGAGCACGCCGTTCGGGCCGGCTTCGGGGTGCGGGTCGCTCGGCGCGACGACGGCCGCGAGGTAGGGCACGCGCTCGGCCAGTCGCGAGCGCCGGTCCGCAAAGGGATCGCGCACGCGGATCTCCATTCCGCCCAACAGACCCACGGGCTTCTTCATCGTCCGCCGGTCGACGATAGTGGACGGGTGCGGCCCTCGCGACCGGACGCGGGAGCCGCCATATTCCGCCCCAGCCAAGGAGGGCCCATGCCGGACGAGCTGAACAAGCGGGCGCACGCGCTCGAGGAAGCCTTCTTCAACAAGCAGAACCAGGAGCTGATGGACAAGCTGCGCGCGCGCGAAGTCGCAGCGCAGAAGAAGTCCGACCTCACCGCGGTGACCGGCATCGAAGACGGCAATGTCCTCGACGAGCTCGTCGGGCTGGGGCTCGACGCCAAGACCCTGGTCGCGCTGACGATCGCGCCCCTGGTGCTCATGGCCTGGCGCGACGGCAAGGTCGGCGCGCACGAGCGCGCTGCCGTGCTGCGGGCCGCCGAGGAGCGTGGCTTCACCCAGGGCACGCTGATCTTCCAGATGGTCGAGGGGTGGCTCGACGCCCGGCCCGAGCCGACGCTGAAGCACGCCTGGATGGGCTACGTGAAGAGCCTGAAGGCCAAGATGCCCGCGGACGCGTACGACGCGCTGAAGCGCGACATCATCGAGCGTTCGAAGCGCGTGGCGCACCTGACGGGCGGCGTGCTCGGCGTGCTCGCGACCTCGCGCGCCGAGAAGCACCTGCTGGCGGAGATCGAGGCGGCGCTCGGGTGATTCGCGAGGTCGCGGAGCGGGTCTGGGCGTTCGACCTGGAGTGGGTGCCCGATCCGCTGGCCGGGCGCGTGCTCTACGACCTGCCCGACTCACTCCCCGACGCCGACGTGCTGCGCGAGATGTGGCGCGCGGGCGGCGCGACCGAGGAAGACCCGACTCCGTTCCTGAAGACCGCCGTGTGTCGGATCGTCTCGATCGCGGTCGTGGAGCGGCGCGCGCGCGACGACGGACCGGGCGCGCTGCGGCTCCTGTCCTTGCCGCACGCGCCCAGAAACCCCGACGAGGCGCGCGAGGCCGACGTCGTGGGGCGCTTCCTCGAGGCGCTGGGCAAGTACAAGCCCCAGCTCGTGGGCTTCAACTCGCACGACTCGGACCTGAAGATCCTGGTGCAGCGGGCGCTCGTGCTGGGCGTGCAGGCGACGGACTTCGCCGACCGGCCCGACAAGCCCTGGAACGGCCCCGACTACTTCGCGCGCGCGAGTGACTCGAACATCGACCTGAAGCAGATCGTCGGCGGCTGGGGCAAGGCCGTGCCTTCGCTGCACGAGATCGCCGTGCAGTGCGGGATTCCGGGCAAGCTCGACGTCGACGGCAACGACGTGGCGCGCATGTGGCTCGAGGGCCGGCTGCCCGAGATCGTCGCCTACAACGAGATGGACGCGCTCACCACGTATCTGGTGTGGCTGCGCCTGGCGCACTTCGGCGGCTACTTCACGACCGCCGGCTACCAGGCGGAGCAGGCCGAGGTGTGGTCGCTGGTCGAGCGCGAGATGGCCGCGGGCAAGCCGTATCTCGGGCGCTATCTCGACGCCTGGTCCGCGCTCCGCGCGCGCGTCGCGAGCCGGTAGCTCCGAGTCAGCCGCGCTGGCTCTCGTCGAAGTACTTCAGCGCGGCGACCACGTTGCCCTCGGTGTCCTCGAAGCGGATGTGCTCGCCCACGCCGTGGATCACGTTGCGCGGCATGACGATCCTGCCGCCCGCAGCAGTGACCGCCCGGGCGATCGCGTCCACGTCGTCGACCGAGATCGTGCACTCGAAGCCGCCCTCGCCGGCGCCGTGTCCCGGCGGGCGGCGGCTCAGCGAGCCGTGGATCCCGGGGCGCGCGTCGTCGCCGGTCGCGATCGTGAAGAAGTCGGGGGGCCCAAAGGCGCGGAAGCGCCAGCCGAACACCGCCTCGTAGAAGCGCCTCGCGCGCGCCGGGTCGTCGGCCTCGAAGTGGAAGTGAGCGACGTTGTTGGCCATGGGCGCAGGCTAGGCGAGAAAGGCGCTGGCGAGCTTGCGATATACTGACACTCGATGTCGAGCTTGCGACAAGTCGAGCGGCCCGAATCCGACATCCGGGTCTGGGCGATCGCGACCACCTACTCGAGCGGCTACGAGATCCCGCCGCACACGCATCCCACCGCACAGCTCGTCTACGCCTCGCGCGGCGTGATGACCGTGCACACCGAGTCGGGCACGTGGGTCGTGCCGGCACACCGCGCAGTGCTCGTGCCGCCGGGCGTGGAGCACCGGATCGCCATGTCGGGCGAGGTCGAGATGCGCACCGTGTATCTCTCGACCGAGCTGCCGTTCGCCGCGACGGAGTGCGCGGTCGTGAACGTGTCTCCCCTGCTGCGCGAGCTGATCCTGCACGCGGTGGAGCGCGCGCCGCTCTACCACGGTGAGCCGGGGCACGCGCACCTGATCGGGCTCCTGCTCGAGCAGCTCGATGCGCTGCCATCGATTCCCCTGCAGCTTCCGGCGCCCCGCGACTCGCGCGCGCGCCGCGCCGCGGAGTGGCTGCGCCGGAACCCGGGCGAGGGCGAGAGCCTGGAGCGGATCGCGCGCCGCGTGGGCGCGAGCAAGCGCACGCTCGAGCGCGTGTTCCTGGCCGAGACCGCCATGAGCTTCGGCGCCTGGCGCCAGCAGCTCCGGCTCATGCAGGCGCTCGAGCTCCTGGCGGCCGGCGAGCCGGTGACCCAGGTGGCGCTGGCGGTCGGCTACGAGAGCACGAGCGCGTTCATCTCGCGTTTCCGCCAGGTCCTGGGCACGACGCCCGGCCGCTACTACGCCTCCTGACGAGTCACACACGGCCGTATGACTCGCCGCGCACCAGCGCGGTCGCGAACAGGTGTGCGACGCGCAGCGCCTCGGGCAGCTTGGCCTTGCTGCGCGACGCGCGCAGCAGCGCCAGCGCTCCGGCGCGCTCCACGCCGGCGTGCGCCAGCCAGACGCCTTCGCCGGTGTCGAACGCCGCGGGCGAGCGCTCGGCGATCGCGAAGCGCGGCAGGAGCCCGGCCGCCTCGAGCGCAGCGCGCAGCCGAGCGTTGTCGGGCGGCCGGCGAGTCACCACCAGCACGGGCGCGCCGAGCGCGTCGGCGAGCGCGCGCACGTCGACCAGACCCAGCCCCGCGAGCGTGATCCCGCCCAGCGCAACCGCCTGCAAGCTCGCGCACAGGCGCAGCCCGCCGATCCAGCGCGCCAGGAACTCCGTAGCGCCGTCGCCGTCGACGGCGAACGCGCTGCGCGCAACGGCTTCGAGCAGGTCGCCGCCCTCGCACAGCGCGGCCACCAGCGGCACGGGCTCGCGCTGACTCTTGACGAACGGTCCCTCGTCGATGCCGAGCACGTGCGGTCGCATGCGGATTCCAGCATAGCCGAGTGACCGCCGACACCGACCGGCGTAGGGCCCGATGCCATGCTGTACCAAGCGCGGGTCGATGGCCGCTGCTCAGCCCCAGCGACCTGGCCCGCGTGCTTCCAACCCCCGGAGTGAGGCGCTCCGCGCGAGCGGGGCGCCTCCTCTACTGCTCGCGCCCGAAGCGCTCGCGCAGATCCGCGGCGCTGGTGTTGCCGGCCTCGGCGAGTGTCTGCAGCCAGAGGGGATCGGCCAGGTCACTCGGCCCGAGCCGGATCATGTACTTGCGCGCGACCTCGTACGACTCCGACGTGGTGTCGACCAGGCGCACGCGCGTGCGGCCGGTCCTCGGGTCCATGAGCTCCGAGAACGGCATGGTCACGATCGCGCCGTTCTGGCGCGTGATCATGCAGTTGGAGCCGCCCTCCAGGATCGCGCGCGCGGCGCCGTAGCCCAGGTCGCGCGTGTACTCGGCGTCGAACGGGATCGGGTGCGCGCAGCGCAGCTCGTAGCCGATGTCTTTCGCGACCACCTTGATCGCGGTGATTCCGCGCCTTGCGAAACGCGCCTTGATCTCGCGCTTGAGCAGGTCGCCCAGCGGCAGCTCGGACAGCCGCACGTGGCCGTGGTCGTCGCGCTCGGCGTCCTCCATGCCCTCGAGGTCCGCGGGGTCGAGCAGCTCCGCGATGCCCTCCGCCAGAACC
>DATKAO010000166.1 GCA_035498015.1 Myxococcota bacterium | reverse complement strand
TGAAGGCGATCCTCTGGGACAACGACGGCGTGCTCGTCGACACCGAGCGCTTCTACTTCGAGGCTTCGCGCGCGGCGCTGGTCCGGCTCGGGGTGGCGTTCGACGAGGCGATCTACGTCGACCACTGCCTGCGGCACGGCGCGAGCTGCTTCGACCTGGCGCGCGCGCAGGGAGTGAGCGAGACCGCGATCACGGCCGCGCGCGCCGAACGCGACGCGCACTACGCCGAGCTGATCTCGGCCGTCGAGCTCATCCCGGGCGTGCGCGAGACGCTCGAGTCACTCTACGGCCGCGTGCCGATGGCGGTGGTGACCAGCTCGCACCCCGAGCACTTCGAGCTCCAGCACGCGCGCACCGGCGCGCGCCGCTTCTTCGAGTTCGTGCTGACCGGCGCCGACTACACGCGCTCCAAGCCCGACCCCGAGCCATATCTCCTGGCGGCGGAACGGATCGGCGTGGCGCCCGCGGACTGTCTCGCGGTCGAGGACAGCGAGCGCGGCCTGGTGGCCGCCACGCGCGCCGGCATGCGCTGCGCGGTGATTCCGCGCTGGCTCTCCGCGTCCGGCAACTTCGACGCCGCCTGGCGCGTCCTGCCCGAGATCGGCCGGGTCCCGGAGCTCTTCGCAGACTGGTAGCATCTCCCGGAGAGGAGAGTCCCGTGGCCTACGCCGACGCCGTTCCCGGGTTCACGCTGCACGACGCGGACTCGCACGTCATGGAGACCGAGGAGTTCTTCCGCGACTTCGCGGATCCCGACGTGCGCGCGCGCATGAAGCCGCTTCAGATCAGCGCCGTGCGCCCCGGCGAGCCCAGCTTCATCGACCAGCTGCGCGTGAAGCACCGCGAACGCGACTACCGCGCGCGCGACGCCGAGGAGCTCATGACGCGCAAGAACTGGTCGGCGACCGGCTCCTTCCTGAAGGCGGACCGGCCGCGCGCGCTCGACCTGCTGGGCTTCGCGAGTCAGCTCGTGTTCAACACCTTCGGCTCGGGCCGCTTCGTGGCGCTCGAGCACGCCGACGACGTCGAGCTGTGCTACGGCGTGGCGCGCGCGCACAACCGCGCGCTCGCGGACTTCTGCTCGGTCGACCGGCGCCTGCTCGCGACCGGCTACGTGCCCCTGCGCGACTTCGCGCGCGCGCGCGCCGCGGCCGAGGAGTCGTTGCGCCTGGGCTGCAAGGCGCTGCTCATCCCCTCGGCCTGCCCCAAGGGTCACTCGCCCAGTCACGTCGCGCTCGACTCGCTCTGGGCGGTCGCCCAGGAGGCGGGCGCGCCCATCCTGTTTCACGTGGGCGGCGGCGGCCAGCTGCTCGACCCGAACTACTTCGAGAACGGCCTGCCGCCCGTGCCCGATTTCCACGGCGGCGCCGAGAACTTCCGCTCGGTCGACTACATGGCGATCCCGTACCCGGTCATGCAGACGCTGGCCACGCTGATCCTGGACGGCGTGCTCGAGCGCTTTCCGCGGCTCATGTTCGGCGTGATCGAGCAGGGCGCGTCGTGGCTGCCGGGCTGGATGAAGCTGCTCGACTCCGCGCTCGACGCGTTCCGCAAGAACGAGGAACGCCTGCAGCGCCTCAGCCTGCGGCCGAGCGAGTACGTGCGCCGCCAGGTGCGAGTGACTCCCTACCCGGCCGAAGACGTGGGCTGGATCGCGGCGAACGCCGGCCCCGAGCTGTGTCTGTTCTCGTCGGACTATCCGCACGTCGAGGGCGGGCGCAACCCGATCAAGCGCTTCGAGGCGAGCCTCGCCGGCGCGAGCCACGAGCTGCGGCGCCGCTTCTACGGCGCCAACATGGCCGAGCTGATGGGGCCGATGCTCCCCGCCTAGCGCGGACTCACTTCTTCTTCTTGCCTTTCGGCGCGTCCGGAGCCGGGCTCGGCGTGGGCGTCATCTGCGGCGCCGCGGCGGGAGTCACCGACAGGAGCTCGATCTCGAACGTGAGCGCCGCCCCGGGCTTGATCGCCGGCGGTGAGCCGCGGTCGCCGTAGGCGATGTCCGAGGGGCAGGTCAGCTTGTACTTGCCGCCGACCTTCATCTGCTGCAGCGCGAAGGTCCAGCAGGGAATCACGCCGTTCAGCGGGAACTCCGCGGGCTCGCCGCGCTGCACCGAGCTGTCGAACACGGTGCCGTCGCGCAGCGTGCCGTGGTAGTGGACCTTCACGGTGTCGGTGGCGGCCGGGCTCGGACCCGTGCCCTCGGTCAGCGTGCGCACGATGTAGCCGCCGTTGCCCGTGGTGGCGCCGGGCTCCGCGGCCATCTTGGCGAGATACTCGGTCGAGGCGGTTTTCTCGGCCTCGGCGCCCGCGCTCGCGCGCCCGCGCGCGAAGGCCTGCATCTCCTTGCCCAACGTCTTGGGGTCGACCTTCTTGTCGCGCTTCAGCACCCCGTCGCGCACGCCGCTCTCGAAGATCGCCAGCTCCGACTCGGTCAGGTTGAACTGGTCGATGCGCTCCGCGATCAAGAGCCCGAGCGCGTAAATCGCCTTCGAGTCATCGCTGTCGAGCTTCGGCTCGGGTGGCTTCGCCGGCTGGCAGCCCGCGAGAAATGCGACCGCGGCCAGCGCGATCCCGAGTGAGCGACCCATGCGCATCTTCGACCCTCTCCCTGCCGGGGATTTCCGGCGCGCGGAGGGTATCACGTGCGGCCGCGCTCGCCCTCGGGAAAGAGCAGCGCCCCGGACTCGGTGAGTTGGCGCACACGCGCCTCGTCGAAGCCCAGGAGCTCGCGCAGGATCTCGGCGCCGTGCTCGCCGGGGCGCGGGGCCGGCCCGCGGACCTCGTTCTTGCTGGCCGAGAAGCGGGCGGGGGCGCGCACCACCGGCCGCGTGCCGCCGCGGCGGTCATCGACTTCCACGAGCAGATCGCGCTCGCGCGCCAGCGCGCCCGTGAGGGCTTCCCTGGGCGTGACCACCGGCGCGGCCGCGAGCTTCGCGCGCGCCAGCCTCTCAAGCGCCGCGTCGAGCGAGGGCTGCGCCGCGAGAAAGCGCGCCACCGCGTCGTGTCGCGCCGCGGCCTTCTCTGCGAGCGCGGCACCCGGCGGCGTGGGGTCGGGCAGCTCGGCCGGGAACGCGGCAGTCATGAGCGCCCACACGTGCTGCGCGGCGCCGCCCACCGCGATCCAGCCGTGCGGGCCCGCGTCGAAGATCGGATTCATCACCCGGTCGTCCGGCGGCTCGATCAACACGTTGCCGGCCTCGCTGTGACTCGCGAGCGTGGCGTCGAACATCGGCACCTCGACGTGCTGGCCGCGGCCGGTCGCCTCGGCCATGCGCAGGGCCGCCAGCAGCGCCACCGCCGCGTGCAGCGCGGTGAGCACGTCGGAGTAGGCGATGCGCGGCTGCGACGGCACCTGCGCGTGCTGGCCGCGGTCGCGCAAGAGACCCGTGATGGCGTGCACGATCGGCGCGTACGCGCGCCGGTCACTCCACGCCGAGCCGGTGCCGAAGCCGTTCACCGACAACACCACTGCGCGCGGATTCACGCTCTGGATCGCGCCGAAGCCGATGCCCAGCCGCTCGGCGACGCCGGGCCGGAAGTTCTCGATCACGGCGTCGGACACGGCCGCGAGCGCCAGCACCACCTCGCGCGCGCCGGGCTTGCCCAGGTCGAGCACGATCGAGCGCTTGCCCACGTTCGAGAACTGGAGCAGCCACGACTGACCGCGGTCGTGGCGCGGCGCGATCGAGCGCGCGTCGTCGCCCTCGGGCGGCTCGACCTTGATCACCTCGGCACCCAGGTCCGTGCACAGCCGCCCGACGTACGGCCCCGCGATCACGCGCGAGAGATCGAGGATGCGGATGCCAGTGAGTGGACCTTCCGCGAAGTCGGTCGTCATGCTCTCGATCCTATCACGCCGCAGCGATTGCGCAGATCCGCTCGCTCGAAATGCCGCTGATCACGAGCCGCTCCTTGGCGTTGGCGAGCAGCTTTCGGGTCCAGTCGACGCCGCCGCCGTCGCCGAGCTCGAGCCATTCTCCGCCGTGGTGCGCGTGGATCTTGAAACACACGTCGGTGTAGTAGCCGCGGCCCGAGGCCCGGGACTGGTCGAACACGACCTCGACGCCCGGGTGCCGACTCAGCCAGGCCTCGCGCGGCGGGTCCGACGCGAGGTCGGTGAGCGCGAAGCGCAGCGGCAC
>DATKAO010000165.1 GCA_035498015.1 Myxococcota bacterium | reverse complement strand
CGCGCCGAGCCGCAGCAGGTTGCGCACCACGGGCTCGAGGCGCTGGAAGGGGCGGTCGAGACTCTGGGCGAGCGCCGCGTCGAGCCGGCCGCGCAGGCGCAGCGTGCCGTAGGCGAGCTCGGTGGCGAAGCCGCGGTCGCGGCGTTCGAGGCGCGCCGTGCCGAGCGCCGCATGCAGCGCCAGGTCGGCGAAGGCGCGGTCGCGCTCCACGCGCTCCAGCACGTGGAAGGCGACGCCGCGCGCGCTGGGGACGAGCTCGCCTGCGCTCATACCGGCACCGCCCGCTCGTCTTCGGCGAGCCGCAGCCCGCGCAAGAGCTCGCTCGCGGGCAGGGCGCGCTTCCCCGCGAGCCGCAGCTCGCAAAGCTCGAGCCAGCGGTCCGCGCAGGCGAGGAGCAGCTGGCCGTCCGCCGCGCGCAGCGCGCCCGGCGCGACGCCGGAGTGTGTCGCGCCCACGCGCGCGCGCAGCACCGAGACGCGCTTCCCGGCGCGTGCGAGCTCGAGGTCCACGCCCGGCCGCGGCGTGGCGGCGCGGATGCGGCGCGCGACGCGCTCGGCGGGCAGCGCCAGGTCGAGCCGCGCGAAGGCGCGCTCGAGCTTGGGCGCGAACGTGACTCCCGCGGGGTCCTGGGCGCGGAACACGGCGCGGCCCGAGGCGATCTCCTCGACGCCCGCCACGAGCGCTTCGCCCGCCATGAGCGACAGACGCTCGGCCAGCTCGCCCGCGGTCTCCTCGGGCCGGATCGGAGTGTCTCGCACGAGACACACCTCGCCCGCGTCCATCTCCTTGGCCACGCGCATGACCGAGATGCCCGTGCGCGCGTCGCCCGCGTCGAGCGCCCACTCGACCGGCGCGGCGCCGCGCCAGCGCGGCAACAGACTCGCGTGCGCGTTCACCATGCCGAGCCTCGGTGTCTCGCGCGCCGCCTTCGGGATGAACTGTCCGAACGCCACCACGATGCCCAGGTCCGCCCCCCGCTCGCGCAGCCAGGCGAGCGCCGGCGCGTCGCCCAGCTTCTCGGGCTGGAGCAAGGGCGCGCCGAGCTCGCGCGCCAGCGCCGCCACCGGCGTCGGCTCGACCACGCGCCCGCGGCCACGCGGTCGGTCGGGCTGCGAAACGACACCCGCCAGTGTATGCCGGGTTCGGGACAACGCGCGCAAAGAAGGCACGGCGAACTCCGGTGTGCCGAGGAACACGAGGCGCAGCGGCGAGTCAGCCGCCGGTATGGCCCGCGCCCTCGCGCTCCTCTTGCTCGCGCCGGAGCTGCTTCTTCCGGCGCCGCACGTACAGGTCACGCTTCAGCTTGCTGATCCGGTCGATGAACAGCATGCCGTCGAGGTGGTCGATCTCGTGCTGGAAGCAGAACGCCTCGAGCTCGGTCGCGTCGAACTCGACCTCCTCCCAGTCCAGCGTGCGCGCGCGCACGACCACGCGCGCGTCGCGCTCGACGTCGGACTTGAAGTCGGGCACCGACAGACAGCCCTCCATCTCGGAGGTGGTGCGGCCCTCGCGCAGCACGATCTCGGGATTCAGCAAGAGGCGCGGGTTGCGCTCGGAATCCTCTTCGCGCCACTCCAGATCCATCACGATCAGGCGCTTGGCGACACCGACCTGTGTCGCCGCCAGGCCGATCCCCGGCTCGTCGTACATGGTCTCGGCCATGTCGAGGGCGAGCTGGCGCAGCTCGGGCGTCACCTCGTCCTTGGCGACGGGCTTTGCCTTCTCGCGCAGGCGAGGGTCGGGGAACTGGAGGACCTCGAGCCGCATGGGGGGCACTTCATAGCATTTGCAAGGGATTGGCATCCAGCCGCAGGGTGACTCCGGCGAAGCCGGGGCCGCGCGCCTGGCGCGCCAGCTCGGCGGCGACGCGCCGTACGGGCTCGTGGCCGCCCGCCAGCAGGAGCTGCCAGCGGAACTCGTCGCGGATGCGCGCCAGCGGCGCCGGCGCAGGCCCCAGCACCTCGACCTGCTCGGAGGCGTCGTCTGCGGGCACGGTCTTGGCCAGCGCCGCGAGCGCGTGCGCGGCGTGCTCGACCGCAGGCGCCTTCGGGCCCGACAGCGAGAGCTGCACCAGCTCGCGGAATGGCGGCCAGCCGTGCGGGCGGCGGCGCGCGACCTCCTCGCGGTAGAAGCGCGGGTAGTCGTGGGTCTGGGCCAGCGCGACCGCGTAGTGACTGGGCAGGAAGGTCTGGATGATCACGCGGCCGGGGTCCTCGCCGCGGCCGGCGCGGCCCGCGACCTGGGTGAGCAGCTGGAAGGTGCGCTCGCCGGCGCGGAAGTCGGGGAAGGCCAGCCCCAGGTCGGCCAGGATGACACCGACCAGTGTCACCCCCGGCACGTCGTGGCCCTTGGCGACCATCTGCGTGCCGACCAGCACGTCGAGCTCGCCGCGGTGGAAGGCCGCGAGGATCCCGCGCTGCGCGCCCTTGCGCGCCGAGGTGTCGCGGTCGAGCCGCCCGATGCGCGCCCTCGGATATGCCGCGACCAGCTCCTCGTGCAAGCGCTCGGTGCCGAACGAGAACAGCCCGCCCTCGGCGCTGCCGCACTTCGGGCAGGCATCGGCCGGGTCCTCGCGGTAGCCGCAGTAGTGACAGCGCAGCTCGCCTTCGAGCGGGTCCTGCGGGCGCCGCGGCCCCTCGGCCGCGTGGTACACGAGTGACACGTCGCAGTGCTTGCACTGCAGCGCGAAGCCGCAGGCGAAGCAGTACACGCGCGCGGCGAAGCCGCGGCGGTTCAGGAACAGGATCGCCTGGCGGCCCGCGGCCAGTGTCTCGGCCAGCGCGTGGCGCAGCGGCCGCGACACCATGCCGCGCCGCCCGCCGCGCGCGCGCTCCGCGCCCAGGTCGACGATCTCGACCGTGGGCAGCGGCCGGCTCGCCACGCGCTCGGGCAGAGTGAGTCGCTCGATCTCGCCGTGCGCGCAGCGCCAGGCGGTGCCCACGTCGGGCGTGGCCGAGCCGAGCACCAGCGGACAGCGCGCGCGCTCGGCGCGCAGCCGCGCCACGTCGCGCGCGTGGTAGCGGAAGCCCTCCTCGCTCTTGTACGCGGCGTCGTGCTCCTCGTCGATCGCCACGAGCCCCAGCTCCTCGTACGGCGCGAACACGGCCGAGCGCGCGCCGATCGCGATCGGCACGCGGCCCTCGCGAATCGCGCGCCACTGGTCGAAGCGCTCGCCCGACGAGAGAGCGCTGTGCAGCACCGCGACCTGGCCGCCGAAGCGCGCGCGGAAGCGGTCGACGACCTGGTGCGTGAGCGAGATCTCGGGCACCAGCACGATCGCGCCGCGCCCGCGCGCGAGCGACGCCTCGACCGCGCGCATGTAGACCTCGGTCTTGCCGCTGCCGGTGATTCCGTACAAGAGAAACTGCGCGTGCCGGCGCTCTTCGATCGCCGACGCGATCTCGGCCACGGCCGCGCGCTGGTGCGGAGTGAGCTCGGGCGCATCGGCGGCGCGCACCAGCGGCTCGGCCACGCTCGAGCGCACGAGCTCGCGCTCCTCGCAGATCACGAGCCCGGCTTCGACCAGCGCGCGCAGCGCGGGCGAGGAGCGCGCCGGGGCCGGGTGCGGGCCCAGGGCCAGCAGGAGCTCGAGCCGCTTGGGCGCGCGCGCCAGGTCCAGCTTCGCGCGCTCGAGGTCCACGTCGGGCGCGAGCCGGTACACGCGCTCGGTCTGCACGCGCACGCGCGGCGGGTCGGTCGCCGCCGCACGGGAGATCATGCCCAGTCTCTCGAGCCGGGCGAGCGCGGGCACGGCCGACGGGAAGCGCGCGCGCAGCTCCGACTCACTCCGCGCGCGTTTGCCCAGCGCCCACAGCACCGTGCCCAGAGAGCCGCGCAGCTCCCCGCGCTCGAGCGCGCGCCGGCCCGCCGGCAGGAGTGACACGCGCGTGCCGGGCCGCGGCGCCGTGCCCGGCGGCACCGCCGCGGCCAGCGCGATCCCGGGCGGACACAGCGCGTCGCGCGCCGCGCGCAGCACGGCGTCGAGCAGGGTCGCGGGCAGCACGG
Organism: Myxococcota bacterium; assembly: GCA_035498015.1. Taxonomy (NCBI): domain Bacteria; kingdom Pseudomonadati; phylum Myxococcota; species Myxococcota bacterium. The sequence goes on along the minus strand of DATKAO010000165.1, from coordinate 15,382 downwards.
GCTCCTCGTCCAGAACCTGGATCACCCGCCGCAGCGGACCCCGGCGCAGCCCGGCGTCCTCGCCGGTCTTCAGCGCGATCACCACGCCCACCACGCGGCGCCCCCCGTGCGGCACGAGCACCCGCACGCCGGGCTCGGCGCGCGCGCCGGCCTCGAGCGCGTAGTCGAATGTCTCGTCCAGGGGGACGGGCACTGCGACCTCGACGACGGCGCCGCCGCTTTGCATCTCTCCTTTGTACCGCTAACTCCTGGCCATGCGCGACATTGCCGTCGTCGGGAGCATGAACGTCGACGTCTCCCTGCGGGTGCCGCGCTTCGTCGCGCCCGGAGAGACCCTGCGCGCGACCGGGCTCGAGCTCGGCGCGGGCGGCAAGGGCCTGAACCAGGCGATCGCCGCCGCGCGCCTGGGCGGACGCGTGCGCATGATCGGCCGCGTGGGCGCCGACCCGTTCGCGGAGATCGCGCTCGGCGCGCTGCGCGACGCGGGCGTCGACGTGTCGTACGTCGAATCACTGGTGGGCGAACGCACGGGGCTGGCGGCGATCACGGTCGACGAATCGACCGGACAGAACCAGATCGCGGTCGCGGGCGGCGCGAACAAGCGCGTGTCGGTCGAGCACGTGCGCGACGCCGTCTCGGCCTTCCGCGCGGCGGGCGTGCTCTTGATCCAGCTCGAGCTTCCGGCCGAGACCGTCGACGCGGCGCTCGAGCTCGCGCGCGCCAATCACGTGCGCACGGTGCTCGACCCTGCGCCGGTGCGCGAGCTCAGCGACGCCACGCTCGCCCGGGTCGATGTTCTGACGCCCAACGAAGGCGAGGCCGAAAAGCTCTCGGGCGTGCGCATCCACGGCGTGGAGTCGGCCGCGGCGGCGGGCGCGGTGCTGCAGCAGAAGACGCGCGGCGACGTGGTCGTGACTCTGGGCGCCGCGGGCTGCGTCTGGGTGCACGCGACCGGCTTCGAGCACGTGCCCGCGCCGCGCGTGCGCGCGGTCGACACCACGGGCGCGGGCGACGCGTTCAACGGCGCGCTCGCGGTGGCGCTGGCGCGCGGCGAGCCGATCACGCGCGCGCTGCGCGAGGCGGTGCGCGCGGGCAGCGCGTCGACCCTGCGGCGGGGCGCCTCCGCCGCGATGCCCACGGCAGCCGACCTGCTCGCGCTGCCCGAGCTGAGTTAGAGTCCCGCCATGAGCTCCAACCGCACGATCGCCGCGTCCGCCGTCGCCAGCTTCCTGGGTCTCTTGATCGCGGGCCCCGCGCCCGCCGCCGACGAGAACTCCGGCAAGCGGCCGCCGCAAGAGAAGTGCTACGGCATCGCGAAGAAGGGCTACAACGACTGCGCGTCGGCGAACCACGACTGCTCGAACTCGGCCAAGGCCGACAACGATCCGCAGGAGTGGCTCTGGGTCCCCAAGGGCACCTGCGAGAAGATCGTCGGTGGCAAGTCGAGCCCGCCCGGCAAGTGAGTCGCTGCCCGCCCGCTGCGGCCTCGCGCTGCGGCCGGCGCACTTCGCGGAGCTCGAGGCCGGCGCCGCCGGCCTGCCCTTCCTCGAGGTCATGGCCGAGAACCACGTGCAGCCCGGCGATCCGGCGCGCGGCCTGCTCGAGTCACTGCGCGCGCGCCTGCCGCTGACGCTGCACAGCGTGGGCATGTCGCTCGGCGGCACCGACCCGCTCGATCTCGCGCACCTGGCGCGGCTGCGTGCGCTGGCGGATCGGCTCGAGCCGGCCCTCGTGTCCGATCACCTGTCGTGGAGCTCGGTCGGCGGCCGGCAGCTCCACGACCTGCTGCCGCTGCCCTATCTCGAAGAGGCGGTGAGCCACGTGGCCGAGCGCGTGTCGCGCGCGCAGGACGCGCTGGGCCGCCGGATCGCGCTCGAGAACGTCTCGGGCTATGCGCGCTTCGCCGAGTCGGAGCTCTGCGAATGGGAGTTCCTGGCCGCCGTCGCCGAGCGCGCGGACTGCTGGATCCTGTTCGACGTGAACAACGCCTGGGTGTCGGGCGCGAACCTGGGCTTCGCGCCGGAGACCTACGTCGACTCACTGCCCGCGGAGCGCGTGGTGCAGCTGCACGTGGCGGGGCACGAGTCGAGCGGCGGCGCGCTCGTCGACACGCACGGCGCGGCCGTGGCCGATCCGGTATGGGCGCTGTTCGAGCGCACGATCTCGCGGCTCGGCCCGCGGCCCACGGTGCTCGAGCGCGACCAGAACATCCCTCCGCTGGGCTCGCTCCTGGACGAGGCGCGCAAGGCCGACGCCCGGCTGGCGCGCGTGGTGACTCGTGCTGGCTGAGCTGCAGCGCGAGTTCGCACGCGAGCTGCTCGCCGGCGGCCCCCGCCTGCGCGTGCACCGAGAGACCACGCTGGCCGCGCTCGCCGGCGCGCTGGCGGCGACCTACCCCGTGTGCGCCCGGCTGGTGGGCGACGAGTTCTTTCGCGCGGCCGCGCGCCGCTTCGCGCGCGAGGTGCCCTCGCGCTCACCCGACCTGTGCGACTACGGCGCCGAGCTGGCCGACTGGCTGGCGGCCTTCGAGCCGGCGCAGGCGCTGCCCTATCTGCCCGACGTGGCGCGCCTGGAGTGGGCGCTGCACCGCGCGCGGCACGCGCTCAGCGAGCCCGTGCGGCTGGTCTCACCCTGGCCGATCGACCGTATCTGGCGCACGAACCAGCCCGAGTTCGAGGGCGACGACCGGGTCTCGCTCGACCGGGGCGGCGTGACGCTGGTCGTGGAGCGCGGGCCCGAGGGCGCGCGCTTCCGGCGAGTCACTCCCTAGGCCGCCGACTCCGGGAAGGCCGCGAGCACCTCGCGCAGGCGCGCGCAGACCGCGTTCGCGTCGAGGCCATTCTGTGACTGGAGCTGCCGCGGCAGCAGCCGCTCCACGATGATCGCGAGCTGGTACGCGGTCACGGCGGACGCGTCGATGCCCGCGTCCATCAGCGCGAGCTGCAGCGTGCCGCGCGCGGTCCAGCGGTCCATGCCCGAGCTCATGAGCTCGGCGCACACGGCTTCGAAGGGACGCGAGCCGGCCACGACTCAGACGGCCGCCAGCGCACCGCGCGGATCGCGCTGCAGCCAGCGCACGTAGCGCGCGGGCGGCAGGAAGATCAGCACCAGGAGGACGCTGTTCACCACACCGACCCCCGCGGTCGCGAGCATCGACGGCAGGTTCGTCAGCATGTTGTCGCCGCTCCACAGCGCCCACGCCGAGACCAGGTTCGCGAACACCTGCAGGCTGCCCGCGAAGCCCCAGAGCAGGAAGCGGTTGGCGACCACGGCGTCGCCCAGGCCGACGCGCGCGCGGCGCAGCATGAGCCGGTGGTGCCGGAAGCCTTCCCAGGCGGTCCACGCGTAGGCCAGGCCGAGCACGAACAAGAGGATCACCATGGCGCTGCGCACCGAGGCCAGGCCCAGCAAGTCACTTCCCACGGCGTTGTGGCCGCGCACGATCTCGAGCGCCGCCAGCGAGAACACGATCGAGCACACGGCCGCGAAGGCCTGCGCGGCGGACTGGCCGGCACGGAACACGCGCGCGTTGAAGAAGAAGAACACCGAGACACCGAGCGCGATCAGGCTGTGACCCAGCGCGAACACCAGGGTCGACAGCAGCCGGTCGGCGATCGCGTTGCTGGCCACGACCATCGGGTAGCCGACGCCCGGCGCGGCGAAATACGCGATCCCCATGAGTAACTCGGGCGCGGCGCGCGTGGGCAGCCCGCGGCGGATCAGCCGCGCGCCCACGAACAGACTCATGAGCGTGTAAGCGCTGACGCAGATGAGGGCGAGCTGTTGCAGCAACGGGGACCCCGCGGAGCCAAAGACTCCGGGCGTCTCATCGGTCCTACCAGTTCGGCGCTTGAGGGTCGCGGCGCTCCTGCTCGGCCAGGTAGCGATTCACCAGGCGGTTGAAGCGCGGGGCGAGCTCGGCGGCCACCAGGTGCCCCGCGTTGGGCAGGGTCACCAGCCGCGAGCCCTTGATGCGCCCCACCAGCTCGCGCGCCAGGTGCGGCGGAGTCAGGATGTCGCCCTCGCCCACCACGACCAGCGTCGGCGCGATGATCTCCGCCACGCGCTCGAGCGCGTCGTGCGCGATGCACGCCTCGGCCTGGCGCACGAAGACACGGTCGTCCATCGGGGCGTCGTCTCGCAGATAGAAGCGCCACATCGCCTCGATCAGGTCCTCCTGCGCGAGCGTGGCGTCGCCCAGGGTCCAGATCAGCCGCTTCTTGATGCGCAGCTCGGCCGGCACGTGCAGCTCGACCATGCTCTTCCACAGGTCGAGCACCATGCGCCGTTTGGCGTCGGCGCGCGCGTAGGTGCCGACCAGGATCAGGCTCGCGACGCGCGCGGGGTGATGGATCGCGAGCTCCTGCCCGATCATGCCGCCCAGGAACCCGCCCAGGACGTGCGCGCGCGCGATGCCCAGGTGGTCGAGCAGCGCGCGCGCGTCCTCGGCCATCTCGACCGTGCTGAACGCGCCGCCGGGATCCTCGGACTGGCCCGCGCCGCGGTTGTCGAAGATCACGATGCGCCGTCCGGCTTTGACCAGGTCGGGCACCGTGACCGTGAGCCAGCCCTGGCAGGTGCCGCCCATGCCCATGATCAGGAGCAGGGGCGTGCGCTGCCCCGAGCCGTGGACCTCGTAGTGAATGGCGAACCCGCGCGTGCGGAACGACGGCACGGGGCAATCCTACTAGGCTCCTGGCTCGAACGCCGCGACCGCCCCGGCGACCAGCTCGCGCGCGATGCGGCGTTCGCCGGGCGCGAGTCTCTCGGAGAGGCCGTTCAAGAGGACCAGGGTGCGGACGACGAGCGCAATGTCGGGCGGCACGCGCGCGCCCAGGCCCGCGCCCAACACGTCGCGCAGGTCGGCGATCTCGTGCTTCGCGCCCAGCGCGATGCCCAGCCCGCGCAGGAACGTGTCGGGGTCGGCGCCAGCGAGCTCGAAGCCGAGCGCGCGCGCGTGCGCCACCGCGCCCGCCGAGTCGGCGGCCAGGGCCGACGCGAACATGCGCGCCAGGTGCGCGCCGAAGCCGGGCGGGAGTGACTTGGCCAGGCCGAAGTCGAGCAGGCCGATCCGGCCGTCGCGCAACACGAGCAGGTTCCCGGGGTGCGGATCGCCGTGGAAGAAGCCGTGCTCGAAGATCATGCGCCGGTAGATGCGCGCCAGGCGGTCGGCCAGGCCGGGCAGGTCGACGCCGTCGGCGCGCAGGCGCTCGAGCTCGTGGATCGGCGTGCCGTCGAGCCATTCCATGACCAGGACGCGCGGGCCACTCAGCTCGGTGTAGAGGCGCGGGATGCGCACGTCGGGGTCGTCCTTGAAGGCCGCGGCGACGCGCTCGAGTGACTCGCCCTCGCGCGCGAAGTCGAGCTCGAGCGCGATGCGCTCGGCGATCTCCTCCACCGCCCCGCGCAGCGGGAAGCGCGGAAAGAGCCGCGCGGCCCAGCGCGCGCCGCGACGCACGTTGGAAAGGTCGCTTGCGAACAGCCGGCGGGCCTCCGGGTACTGGATCTTCACGGCGACGAGGGAGCCGTCGCGAAGCTTCGCGCGGTGCACCTGGGCCAGCGAAGCCGCGGCCTGCGGGGTGGTCTCGAAGTGCGCGAACACCGGGTCGAGCGGGCGCCCGAGCTCGCGCTCGAGCACGGGTGCGAGCTCCGCGAGCGGGCGCGGCGGCACCCGGTCGTGGAAGCGCGACAGCTCGCGCACGAACACGGCCGGAAGCACGTCGGCGCGAGCGCCGATCACCTGACATACTTTGATGTAGAGCCCGCCGAGCTCCGTGCCCAGCGCCGCGATGCCGCGGGCGGTGCGCTCGTGCGCGCGCTCCCAGCCGGCGAGATCGTCGTCGCCGAGCGTGAGATAGCGCGCCAGGGCGGGCGCGACCACCGAGAGGAAGCGCGCGCTGCGCCAGGGCGTGAACCGAGTGACTGCCGCGGGCGCCAGCTCAGACGTCCCGGCCTGGCAGCGCGCCGCGCAGGAACACGTCGCTCACGGTCTCGACGATCGCGGCGTCGTCGATCGGCCGCAGCTCCGCGCCGCCCAGCACCTCCTGACTCAGCACGAAGGTGAGCAGGCTCCCGAGCAGCGAGCGCGCAGCCACGAAGGTGTCGATCGGCCGCAGCGCGCCGCGCGCGACACAGTGGTCGAGATACTCGGCGAGCATGCGGTTCCCGGGCAGGACGACCCGTTCCAGGAAGAGGCGCGCGTTCCCGGGCTGCAGCATGCCGCCCAGGCCGAGCATCATCCGGAACACGGGCGCGCGCTCCTTGAGCCGCTGCCACAGCAGGGCCACGAGCGCGGGGATCGCCTGCTGCGGAGGTATCTCGACGAGCTTGCCCAGCGACTCCTCGATCACCGGCAGGAGCGAGAAGCGTTCGATCGCCGCTTGGAGCACCGCCTCCTTGGTCGGGAAGTACAGATAGATCGTGCCCTTGGCGATCCCCGCCTCGCGGGCGATCGCGTCGACCGGGGCGCTGTGGAAGCCGTCCCGAACGAACACGCGCAGGGCGGCCTCGAGGATCTGCGCGCGCCTCGCCTCCTCGTGTTCCGCCTGCCGGGCCTTTGCAACGCGGGGCATCGGCGATATAATGACTGAATAGTCAGTCATTGTAAATCCCCAGGGAGGACATCCGATGAGCGCCCCCGCGACCTCCGCCGCCGCCTTCTTCAACCCCGGCCTGCTTGCGAACCCGTATCCGCTCTACGCGATGCTGCGCGGCTCGAACCCCGTGTTCCAGGTGCCCGTGCCCGTCGACGTGGGCGCGGGAGTGTTCCTGCTGACCCGCCACCGCGACGTGCAGCCCGCGCTGCGAGACGGCCGGCTCTCGGCGGACCGCCGCAAGTCCGACGCGATCCGGCTCAACCTGAACCGCCTGCCCGCGCAGCTCGCGAGTGACGGCAACCTGGTGCGCAGCATGCTGATGATGGACGCGCCCGATCACACGCGCATGCGGGGGCTGGTGAACAAGGCGTTCACTCCGCGGCGCGTGGCGGCGCTGCGGCCGCGCATCGAGGTGATCGCGAAGGAGCTCCTGGCCGGGCCCGCGCGCGCGCAGAAGCTCGAGCTGATCGGTGAGCTGGCGGCGCCGCTGCCGGCGATCGTGATCGCCGAGCTCCTGGGCGTGCCGGCGAGTGACCATCCGCGCTTCCGAGTCTGGGCGGCCGACATCGTGGGCGCGGCGAGCGCGGTCGCGGCGGGCGCCGGGCCCGACAAGTCCGCGGCCGCCTTCGACGCGCTGCGCGAGTATCTGAACGAGATCGTGGCCGCGCGCCGACGCGAGTCACGCGACGACCTGATCTCGGCGCTCGTGACCGCGCAGGAGGACCGCGACGCGCTCAGCGACGTGGAGCTCGTGTCGACCGCCATCCTGCTCCTGCTCGCGGGTCACGAGACGACCACCAACCTGATCGGGAACGGGGCGCTGGCGCTCTTGCAGCACCCCGGCGAGCTCGCGCGCCTGCGCGCGGAGCCCGAGCTGTTGCGCAGCGGCATCGAGCAGATGCTGCGCTTCGACAGCCCCGTGCAGGCGACCGGCCGCACGGCCCTCGAAGACGTGGAGTACGGCGGCGTGCCGATCGCGAAGGGCGCCCTCGTGGTGCCGTGCATCGGCGCCGCCAACCGCGACCCCGAAGCCTTCCCCGAGCCCGACCGCTTCGACGTCGCGCGCAAGGACAACCACCACCTGTCGTTCGGCTTCGGCGCGCACTTCTGCCTGGGCGCGCCGCTGGCGCGGCTCGAGGGCGAGATCGCGTTCCGCGCGCTGTTCGAGGCCTTTCCGCGGCTGGCGCTCGGGGGCGGGCCGGTGACTCACCGCCCGAACCCGATCTTGCGCGGCCTCGCCCGGCTCGACGTCGTGAGCGGCTGAGTCAGGGCAGCGGCACGAACTCCGCGACGTCGCCGGTCAGCGTGCCGACGACCGGCGCGTTGGGCGTGGACGCCGCCTGCGTGAAGGTGATCGAGCCGTTCACCAGGAGCCGGATGTTGGTCACGGTGCCCGAGACCGTGGTCTCGGCGAACGGCACGAGCGCGCCGCCCAACGGCAAGGTCTGCGGCGCGAACAGCGCGGGGTTGAGCGACACCAGCACCGACTGTGCGGTGGTGAAGTTGGTCTGCAGCGCGCTGACCCGGAGCGTGCCGAGGGCGCTCGCATCGATCTGACTCTGCGCGCCCAGGAACGGCACGTTGGCGCCGTTCAGGCTGAGGGTCATCGTGCCCGAGCCGGAGCCTCCGTACGGCACGTTGAAGCTGGCGGCCGCGTTGCCCTTGATCTGGAGACAGGCCGCGGGGTCGAGCGGCGTGGTCCAGGCAGGGCCGCCGCCGCCGATCTCGCTGGTCACGTTGCTGCGGCGCTGCGTGATCCAGGTGCGCAGCGGAGTGAGATACGGGTCGAGCTGCCCGGAGTACGGCTCGATCAGCGCCTCCATGCGGTTCACCTCGGACTGCAGGCTCGCCTCGTTCCAGACCGTGTTCATGAGCTGCTGCACGCGCGCGATGAAGGCCGCGCGCGAGGTCGGATGGAGATAGAGCCGGCGCGCCAGCATCGCGCGCGGGAACACCACGGGGGCCTGTCCGGCCGCGGTGCTCACGAACGGATTCCCGCCGTCGAAGACCTCGTCGACGCCCCAGGGCAGGAAGCGCAGGCGGCCGCCGTTGCCCGGATCGAAATACATCCAGAAGTTGTTGCGGTTCGACTGGTAGCCGTCCCAGTGACCCACGATGCCCTCGAGCGCCCAATAGGTGTAGAAGTGGTCCAGGTCGACCAGTGGCTCGAGCGCGGCCAGGAGCTGGTCGTCGGGCAGCGTGAGGGCGTTGGTGATCGCGGCGATGTCCGCCTGGTTGGGATCGGACTCGTTGGTCTTCTTCTCGAAGGTGTTCTGGAAGGTCGGGCGGAAGTCGGACAACGTGCCCTCGTAGACGTTGCCGCTGGTGTTCGGGAAGTAGCGCGCGAGATACGGCTGCTCGATCTCCTCGACGTTCACGTACACACCCAGATACTGGCCGTTCACGGTGACTCGCGCGAAGTTGCAGCGCGAAGACGGCAGGCCGGCGGCGGCGAACAGGCCGTACGCGAGACACGTCTTGACCAGCGCCGGGTCCTGGCGCGCGTTGTTGAAGGTGAAGTTCTCGACGCCGTGGATGGTCTGGCCGCCCACGTACTGGTCGGTGTCGATCTTCAGCGACGGCTTGGCCTGGTCGGCCGAGCCGTAGAAGCCCTTCTTCTTGATCGCGACGTTGCTGAAGGTCTCGCCGTCGATCGAGACCGTGGCGGGGAACTCGGTGAAGGGGCTGGGGTGCGGGCCGTCGTAGCAGCCGGGACCCAGGGTTCCGTAGACGTCGCGCGACTCGAAGCGCAGCGCATCGAAGTCACTGGGTGACATGGTGACGACCACGTTCAGCACGTGGTTCGGGTCGTACAAGACCGCGCTCGGGTCCGGCGGCGGGAGCGCGGCGGCGCAGGTCTGCGCCACGCCGGGCAGCAGCGGGGTGGTCGCGCGCCGGATGCCCGTGACCGTGCGGACGTTGCAGCCGGGCGGTGAGGCCATCGAGCACTTCGCCGGCGCCGCCACCGCCGCGGTGATGCCGGCCAGGAAGCGGCGCACCTCGGTCGCGTCGGACGGAGTCACCCGGCCGTTGTCGTCGGCGTCGCCGCATTCGCAGGCGTCGCCGTGGCCGTTCGCGCCCAGCGCGTTCAGGCTGCCCGTGTCGGACTGGGTCGGGTTGGCGGTGAAGGGGCAGTTGTCGTCGCAGCTGGAAGTGACTCCACTGGTGCACGGCGCATCGCCGGCCACGCCCGAGAAGTCGCCGTCGTCGGCGATGCCGTCGCCGTCGCTGTCGGGCACGGGCAGGCGCTGGCGCAGCGCGTTCAGGTCCTGCGTGCCGAGCCCGCCGCCGAACACGTTGGGCGCCCCGTACGAGCTCGAGACACCGTCGGCATAGCCGGTCGAGGCAGGCGTGGTCAGCGCCGAAGGCGGCTGCTCGAGCTTGAACACCTCGGTCGAGCTCACGCCCACGCCGGCCACGATGCCCTCGCCGGCGGGCCCGAACACCACGGCGTTGGCCGCGTCGCGCACCACGATCTGGAAGTTCGAGTTGCTGACCGTGAACGGCGTCTGACTCACGTAGAGGCCGCTGCCCGCCGGACCGGCGCGCAGCGCGATCCACCAGTCACCCGCGCCCGGGTCGTAGCTCGCGTCCTCGGGCTGGTCCATCGCCACCGTGATCAGCGTGCCCGCGCGCAGATCGGACCAGAGCGCCGAGTTGGTGAAGACCAGCTGCACGTTGCAGGTGGCGTTGTCGCACACGTCGATGCGGTAGCCGCGCAGGTCGAGGTGGTCGGCGACCACCACCAGCTCGAACCAGTCGCCGCCGTTGCCCAGCACCCGGCCCAGCGTCACGTCGGCTGCCGCGCCGCCCTCGGAGTCGCTGGTCGCATTGCCGCCGTTCAGCCAGTTGCTCGGCCCGACCGCGTTGTACTCGTTCAGGATCATCTGCGCCGCATCCGCGCCGGACGCGGACAGAAAGAGAGAAATGGCCGTGAGGACCAGCGTCTTCAGCCCGTGTTGCGCATGCGCGGAAACCTGCATCGCGGCATTGTATCTCGCGCTGATACGATTGTGAGATGAAGCTCATCGCGCGCACGCTTGCAGTCCTCGCGCTCTTCGGCTCGGCGCTGCGCGCCGACGCCGCGGCGCTGATCCTGAACGAGTACAACGCCGTGAACGACGACGGCTTCCTGAAGGACGGCGCCGCCGACCCGTACTTCGGCCGGGTGCTGGGCAACGGCGGCGACTGGTTCGAGCTGGTGGTGATCACGGACCACCTCGACGTGCGCGGCTGGAGCCTCGACACCGCCGAGGGCAGCCCGGTGACTCCCGACGAGACACTCACGCTGTCGCAGTCGGCGCTCTGGTCCGATCTGCGCAGCGGCACGATCATCACGATCTCCGAGCTCGTGCCCGACGACGTGTCCTACGACCCCGCGCACGGCGACTGGTGGATCAACGCGCAAGCCGCAGACGCCGCGAGCGGTGCGCTCGTGACCGCCTCGAACTTCAAGGTCACGAACCAGAACTGGCAGCTCACGATCCGCGACGCGCTGGGCAACGTGGTGTTCGGGCCCGCGGGCGAAGGCATCAGCCCGGTGTCCGGCATCGGCGGCGACGAGATCTGGAAGCTCGAGGCCAACCCGAGCGCCGCGATCACGCCGCTCTCGAGCTCCTACAAGGACGGCTCGTCGAGCACCTTCGGCGCGCCCAACCGCTTCAACGCCGGCCAGGACGTGCAGGACTTCTCGGCGCTGCGCTCCGTGGTGCCGGAGCCCGCACTCCTCGCATGGCTAGCTCTCGCGCTGGTCGGGGGCCGAGCGAAGGCCGCCCTGAGCGAGGCCCGCAAGCGCCGGAGCACGGGTAGGGTGCCCGTGCGATCACCGGTCAGGCGCGCGCAGTGAGCCGCAGGCGAACGTAGTCAATCAGACTAGCGCGAGCCCTTCTTCAGCTCCGTCAGCACCAGACGCGCCAGGGCCTTCAGCGTCTCGAACACGCCCTTGCCGGACTGCGCCGCGGCCTCGAAGTCGGGCAGCTTGCCCGTCGGGTTCAGTGACTCGCGCAGGCTCTCGACCGACACCGCGTTCGGCAGGTCGCGCTTGTTGTACTGGATCACGATCGGGATCTTGTCGTAGTCGTAGCCCTGCTCGCGCAGGTTGGCCTTCAGGTTCTCGAGTGACTCGACGTTGGCCTCGAAGCGCTCTTCCTGCGAGTCGGCCACGAACACCACGCCGTCGACGCCCTTCAGGATCAGCTTGCGGCTGGCGTCGTAGAACACCTGACCCGGAACGGTGTACAGGTGGAAGCGGGTCTTGAAGCCGCGGATCTCGCCCAGCGCGAGCGGCAGAAAGTCGAAGAACAGCGTGCGCTCGGTCTCCGTCGCGAGCGAGATCATCTTGCCCTTCGCGTCGGCGGCGGTCTTCTCGTAGATGTACTTCAGGTTCGTGGTCTTGCCGCACAGGCCCGGTCCGTAATAGACCAGCTTGCAGTTGATCTCACGCGCACTGTAGTTGATGAACGCCATCGGGGGTCAGTCCGAGAACAGGTTGTCGATGTCTTCGTCGCTGATTTCCGAGAAGGGCGACGCGGGACCTTCCCCGTCCATCTCCGCCTCGGCGCGCTTGAAGATCTCGTCGAAGAGCTCGGAGAGTCTCTGGCCGGCCTTCTTCACGCGCAGCCGCACCAGACCGAGCGAGCTGCGCTCGTCGAACACCACGACCAGGATGATGCGCTGCGCCACCAGCGTGATGTGCACGTTGTCGCGCTCGCCCTGGTGGAAGTGAGTCGGGAAGTCGGGCTCGCCGATCACCTTCGCCAGGCCCTGCGTGGCGGCGACGTTGCCCGCCACCAGCGACGCCAGCGACGTGGTGTCGATGCCCTTGAGCTCGCCGGCCTCGGTCACGAGCTGGCCGTTGCGGTCGACGAGAAAGACGGCCTTGGCGTTCGCGTCCGCCACCAGGCGGTCCGATACCGCGAGGAGCTTCCGGTGGTCATCCTCGAAGAGCACTAGCTGAGGCGTCAGCGACATCGATCCCCGACCCCGTCCCTGCGTATCGAAAGCCGTAAGACTCCGATCCGCCTAGGAATTTCCCCCCGCGCGCATGCTAGCAGAGGGCTTCCGGGAGATACAAGAGCCGTGATTACAGGTGCATTTCGGCGCGAAGACCCGTTGCACTTGATAGGAGCGCTAGGACGAGAACGACCGTCTGTTCTCCAGGGACTTCCGAACGGTCACCGGATCCACGTACTCCAGGTCGCCCCCGATCGGCATGCCGTAGCCGATGCGAGTCACCGGAACGCCGTAGGGCGCGACGCGCTCGGCCACGTAGAGGGCGGTGGCCTCGCCTTCCGGATTGGGGTTGGTCGCGAGGATCACCTCGTCGATGCCGCCGCGCTCGATGCGCTCGACCAGGGCGTCGATGCGCAGCGACTCGGGGCCCACGCCGTCGAGCGGCGCGATCGTGCCGCCCAGCACGTGGTAGCGGCCCCGGAAGCCGCCGGTGCTCTCGATCGAGGCCAGGTCCGCCGGCTCCTCGACCACGCACACCAGTCGCGCGTTGCGCGACTCGTCGCGGCAGATCTCGCAGGGCGAGCGCGCGGTCAGGTTGAAGCACTCCTCGCACAGCCGCACGTCGGCGCGCAGGCGCAGGATCGCCTGGCCGAGCTCGCCGGAGACCACCTCGGGCGCGGCGAGCAGGAAGTACGCCAGGCGCGTGGCGGTCTTCTCGCCGATGCCCGGCAGGCGGCGCAGCGCCTTCACCAGGCGCTCGATCGGCTCGGGGCGCGAGTCACTCACGTGCCGGTCCCGGGCCCGAACGGCAGCGGCAGGCCCGTGGCCTCTTGCAGCGTCTGCTGCGCCAGCTCCTTGGCGCGGGCGAGCGCCTGGTTCGCGGCGGCGCGCACCAGGTCCTGCAGCATGGCGACGTCGCGCGGGTCGACCGCGAGCGGGTCGATGCGCACGCCCACCAGCTCGAGCGCGCCGTTCGCGCTGACCTCGACCAGCCCGCCGCCCACGGTGGCCGACACCGTTCGGTGTCGCAGCTCCTCCTGCGCGCGGCGCATGCGCTCCGTCAGCTCCTGCGCCTTGGCCATCATGGCGGCGAGATCGAGCTTGCCCTCGCTCACGCGCGCTCCCCGCGCGGCAGGTCGGCCGTGCGCTCGACCCGGATCTCGCGCAGCTCGGCGTCGAGCGCGTCGATCACCTGCTGCACGCGCGGGTGCGCCTTGGCCTCGGCGCGCGCGCGGGCCTCGAGCATGGCGCGCTGCTCGTGCGAGAGCGCGGGTAGGGGGCCCGCGCGACCATCAGCCGGCTCCGAGCCCGCTGCCGTGGGCATGTCGGCGTCGTCGGGAAGTGGCGGCTCCTCGCGCGCGGGCGGCTCGGGGGCCGCGGCGCGCATCGGGGCGGCGGGTGCGGACGCGGCGATCGGAGTCGGCGGCGCGGCCGGGGCGGCGCTCGCCCGCGGCGCCGCACCGCGCGGGCCGGGCCGCGGCGTGCCGCCGCTGGGGCTGGCCGGGGTCGGCGCGCCGGGCCCCGGTCCGGGGCCGCCGCCGCCCTCGAGCGCGTCGAGCTTCTGCACCAGCGCCCCGAGTGACTCGGCATCCGGCAGGGTCGCGAGCCGCACCACCGCCATCTCGAGCGCGTGCTCCTGGCGCGTGGCGAGGCCGAGCTCCTGCAAGCGCGTGAGCAGCACGCGGAACAGCCGCTGCAGCGTCTCGGGGTCGTGCCCGGCCGCGCGCGCGCGGATCTCGGCCAGCGCGTCGGGCGCGGCGTCGATCAGCCCCGACGGATCCGGCAGGAGCCGCGCCACCACCAGGTTCCGGATCTCCTCGAGCAGGTCACCCGCGAAGCGCACGGGATCGGCGCCCTGCTCGAGCGCGCTGCGCAGCGCGGCGAGGGCGCGCGCGGGCTCGCGGGCGAGCACGGCGTCGACCACGCCGCCGAGCAGCCGGCGGTCGATCACGTCGAGGATGGCGAGTGACTCCACCGGGTCGAGCTTCGCGCCCAGCGCGCTCGTCAGCCGGTCGAGCAGCGTCAGCGCGTCGCGCCCGCTGCCGTCGGCCTCGCGCACGATCGCGCGCAGCACCTGTTCGGGCGCATCGATCGAATCCGCGGCGCAGATCTTTCTCAGGAGCCCCAGTAACTCGTCGCTCGACAGCCGGCGCAGGTCGAAGCGCTGCACGCGCGACAGCACCGTGGTCGGGATCTTCTGCGGGTCGGTCGTGGCAAAGATGAACAGGCTGCGCGCCGGCGGCTCCTCGAGCGTCTTCAGCAGCGCATTGAACGCCGCCGTCGACAGCATGTGGACCTCGTCGATGATGAAGATCCGGTGCTTCCCGGGCGCAGCCGCGTAGCGCACGCTCTCGCGGATCTCGCGCACGTTGTCGACGCCGGTGTTCGAAGCCGCGTCGATCTCCTGCACGTCGAGCGAGGTGCCGGCGGCGATCTCGAGACAGGGCGCGCAGTGGCCGCACGGCTTCTCGGTCGGCCCTTCGTCGCAGTTCAGCGAGCGCGCGAGGATGCGCGCCAGCGTGGTCTTGGCGACGCCACGCGGGCCGGCGAGCAGGATCGCGTGCGGCACGCGACCCAGCCGGATCGCGTTGCGCAGCGCCGTCACGACGTGCCGCTGGCCCTGCACCTCGTCGAAGGTCTGCGGGCGGAAGCGCCGCGCGAGGACCTCGTAACTCATCGCTCGAGCACCATGGGGAGGACTCCTGGAGGCCCATCTCCGGGGGTGATCGCTGGGCCGATCCGACCACCTGGAGAGCGCCGCTACCGTTGCTTCCTTCCGGACCTGGCGGGGTTTACGGACCAACCACCGGCCGGGACCCAGCGATCACCGCCGG
>DATKAO010000164.1 GCA_035498015.1 Myxococcota bacterium | reverse complement strand
CTCCTGGGCGAGGGCCGCGCGGCGCGCCGCTGCGTGCGCGTGAACGCGCTGCTGTCGGCCGGCGCGCCCGAGGCCGTGGCGCGCGAAGCCCGCGCGCTGCTGGCGCGCGGGTTCTCGACCCTGAAGCTCAAAGTCGGCGCGCTCGACCCGCGCAGTGACTGCCGGCGAGTCACTGCCCTGCGCGCCGCGGTCGGCCACGAAGCCGATCTGCGCATCGACGCGAACGGCGCCTGGCCGCCCGAGCTCGCGATCGAGCTCCTGCGCGAGCTCGATCCGCTCGAGCTCGAGCTTGCCGAGCAGCCGGTGCCCGCGGCCGACGTCGCCGGCCTGGCGCGCGTGCGCAAGGCCGTGCTGGTGCCGATCGCCGCCGACGAGTCGGCGGCCGACTTCGCGGCTGCGGCGCGCGTGATCGAGCACGGCGCCGCCGACGCGCTGGTGCTGAAGCCGGTGGTGCTCGGCGGCCTGCGCGCCGCGGCGATCCTGGCCCAGCGCGCACGCGCGGCGGGGCTGCGCGTGCTGGTCACGAGCGCGCTCGACGGGGCCATTGCCCGCGCGGCCGCGCTCGCGCTCGCCGCGTCGCTGCCCGATCCGCTTCCGGCCTGCGGGCTCGCGACCGGCGAGCTGCTCGCCGACGACCTGGGCCCGGGCCCCGAGCCGAAAGAGGGCTTCCTGCACGTTCCCGAACAGCCGGGGCTGGGCGCGAGGCCCGAGCTCGCAGCCGTGCGCGCCGCCGCCACCGGCCCCACGCGCGAGGTGACTCCCCGGTGAGACAGCGGACCTGGCTCGGCGCGCGCGCCGCGCTGACTCCTGACGCGCCCGCGCTCGACTGCGCGGGGGTGACCTGGACCTTCGGCGAGCTGGAGCGCGAGGCTCGCGCGCGCGCCCGTTCGCTGGCCGCGCTCGGTGTCACTCCCGGCGACCTGGTGGCGGCGCTCGTGCCCAACGGCGCGGAGCTGGTGGCGCTGGTCCACGCGGCGCAGCTGGCGGGCGCGGCGCTCGTGCCGCTCAACCTGCGACTCACTCCGCGAGAGCTCGCCTTCCAGCTCGGCGACGCGCGGCCGCGCCTTCTGGTCCATGCACCGGAGCTCGTCACGACCGTTCAGGCAGCCTGCGCGGAGACACCGGGCCTGCGGCGCGCCGCGACCCCGCTCCCGGCCGCGCCCGCGGACGCGCCGCTGTGCGACCAGATCGAGCTCGCAGCCGCCTGCGCCGTGGTCTACACCTCGGGCACCACCGGCGCGCCCAAGGGCGCCGTGCTGTCGCACGCCGCCTTCCTGTGGAGCGCGATCGGCTCGGCCTTCCACCTTTGCAACGCGCCGGGCGACCACTGGCTCGCCTGTCTCCCGCTGCAGCACGTGGGCGGGCTCGCGATCCTGTACCGCTCGGCGCTCACCGGCGCCGCGGTCACCGTGCACGAACGCTTCGATCCCGCGCGCGTGGCGGCCGAGCTCGACTGGGGCGACGTCACGCTGGTGTCGCTGGTCGCGAACATGCTCGAGCGCGTGCTCGACGCATGGGGTGAGCGGCCGGCGCCGCCGCGGCTGCGCGCCGTGCTCGTGGGCGGCGGGCCCGCGCCCGCGCCGCTCCTGCGCCGCGCGCGCCGGCTCGGCTTCCCGATCGTGACCACCTACGGACTCACCGAGGCGGCGTCCCAGGTCGCGACGCTCCCGCTCGAGCGGGCGCGCGCGCCCGGCGACGCGATCGGCCGCCCGCTGTTCTGCAACGAGCTGCGCATCGTGTCTCCCGAGGGAGTCACGCTGCCGGCCGGGGAGCCGGGCGAGATCGCCGTGCGCGGGCCGACGCTCATGACGGGCTACCTGCGGCGGCCCGAAGCGACCGCGCGCGCGCTGCGCGACGGCTGGCTGCACACCGGCGACGTCGGCGCGCTCGACGGCTCGGGCGACTTGCGCGTGCTCGACCGGCGCAGCGACCTGATCGTGACCGGCGGCGAGAACGTCTACCCGGCCGAGGTCGAGGCCACGCTGCGCGAGCACCCCTCGGTGGCCGACGCCGCCGTCGCCGCCGAGTCCGACGCCGCGTTCGGCGCGCGCGTCTCGGCCTGGGTGGTGGTCCGGCCGGGATCCAGCTTGAGTCACTCCGAGCTGGCCTCGTTCTGCCGCGAGCGGATCGCGGGCTACAAGGTGCCGCGCGCGCTCTATCTGGTGCCATCGCTCCCGCGCACCGAGTCGGGGAAGCTCTTGCGCCGCGCGCTCGCGCCGCCATCCTGAGCGCGTGAACGAGGAGAGCTACTGGGCCGTCGCGCTGTCCCTGCCGGGGCTCGCGCTGTTCTCCGTCACGGGCTACGCGACGGGCGCCGGCTGCTACGCGCTGAACATGAACTGCTTCAGCGTGGTCGTGCCCGACGACACGCTGACTCGCTTCTTGTTCGCGACCGCCCGGGTCTTGCCCTTCGCGCTGTCGTGCTCCGTACCCCTGGGGATGGCCGGCCTCGCGCTCTTGTGGCGCCGCGGGGCTCGCGCGCTCGAGCGCGTGGTCTGGCTGGGCCCGCCGCTCTACACCGCGCTGCTGCACGCGTCCTGCGTGTGGCTTGCAGGCGCAGTTCTCCCGCAGCGGCGAGTCACCCCGGACGTGCGCTTCGACCTCGTGACGCTCGGGCTGGGCGGAGCGTGGGTCGGGCTGTGCGTGGCGATGAAGCCGGTCTTGGCCGGTTTCATCCGGCGCCGCCGTCCGCGTTTGTCCCGTTAGTGTTATAACGGCGCGATGGGCAGGCCGTCGATTTCCGCCGCAACGCTCGTGGTGTCTTGCGCGCTCGCGCCGCTGGCGTGCAAGCCGCAGCAGCCCGGCGCCGCGGCCGCCATTCCCGTGCAGGTTGCCGAGGTGGTCCAGCGCGACGTGCCGATCAAAGGCGAGTGGATCGGGACCACCCAGGGGACGGTCGACGCCGAGATCCGCGCGCAGGTCACGGGCTACCTGATCGCGCAGAATTACCAGGAAGGCCGCATCGTCAAGAAGGGCGACCTGTTGTTCACGATCGATCCGCGGCCGCTGCGCGCGGCGCTCGAGCAGGCGCGCGGCGACCTGGGCCGCGCCTCGGCCCAGCTCGAGAAGACGCGACAAGACGTGGCGCGGTTCACTCCGCTGGCCAAGGAAGGCGCAGTGAGTCAGCGCGAGCTCGACGACGCGATCCAGGCCAACCGCGCAGCGGAGGCCCAGGTTCAGGCCCAGAAGGCCTTGGTCGACAAGGCCCGGCTCGACGTCGAGTTCGCCGAGATCCGCTCGCCGATCAACGGCGTCGTGGGCACCGCCAAGCGCCAGCTCGGCGAGCTCGTGGGCCCCGGCGACCCGCAGCCACTCACGACCGTGTCGCAGGTCGACCCGATCCGGGTCTCGTTCCCGCTCGCCGAGCGCGACTATCTGCGCTTCGCCGACCGGGTGAATCAGGTCGGCGCCGGCGCGGACCCGCGCAACGACCAGAGCGCGAGTCTCGAGCTGTTCCTGGTCGACGGGCGCCAATACCCCGAGCCGGGCCGGGTGATCGTGGTGAACCGCGAGATCGACCAGCGCACCGGCACGATCGAGGTCAAGGGCGAGTTCCCCAACCCGAACTACACGCTGCGCCCCGGTCAGTACGCGCGCGTGCGCGCGATCGTCGACGTGCGCCACCAGGCGCTGCTCGTTCCAGAGCGCGCGGTCAGTGACCTGCAGGGCATGGAGCAGGTGGCGGTGGTGGGGTCCGACAACAAGATCGAGCTGCGCACGGTCGAGGCCGGACCCAGCAGCGGCGGCCTGCGCGTGATCGAGAAGGGCCTCGCGCCCGGCGATCGGGTCGTGGTCGAGGGCCTGCAGAAAGTCCGCGCCGGAGTCACGGTAGATCCCAAGCCAGTCGGGGGGTGATCCGTGGAAGAGTCACACACCGTACAGGGTGACTACTTCTTCGTTCGCAGGCCGATCGTCGCGATCGTGATCTCGATCATGATGGTGATCGTGGGCGTGGTGGCGATGAGCCGCCTGCCGATCGCCCAGTACCCCGACATCGTCCCGCCCGAGATCCAGGTCCAGGCGACCTACACCGGCGCCGACGCGCTCACCATCGAGCAATCGACCGCCACGCCGATCGAGCAGCAGGTGAACGGCGTCGACTACATGATCTACCTGCGCTCGGTGAACGCGAACGACGGCACCATGACCCTGCGCGTGTCGTTCGAGGTCTCGACCAACATCGACATGGACAACGTGCTGGTCCAGAACCGCGTGAACCAGGCGTCGGCCAGCCTGCCCGCCGACGTGCGCAACTTCGGAGTCACGGTCAAGAAGTCCACCTCGAACCCGCTGATCCTGTTCTCGCTCTACTCGCCGAACGCCGCCTACAGCGACGCGTTCCTGGGCAACTACGCCAACATCAACATCATGGACGCGCTGAAGCGCGTGCCCGGCGTGGGCGACGTGGTGCTGTTCGGCACGAGTGACTACGCGATGCGCATCTGGGTGAAACCGGACCAGCTGGCGCGCCTGGGACTCACCGTGCCCGACCTGGTCGACGCGGTGCAGAAGCAGAACACCGTGAACCCGTCGGGCAAGATCGGCGGCGAGCCCGCGCCCCCCGGCCAGGAGTTCACCTGGAGCGTGCGCGCGCAGGGCCGGCTCGTGACCGCCGACGATTTCGGCGACATCGTGGTGCGCTCCGATCCGGACGGCGCGCAGATCAAGCTGCGCGACGTGGCGCGCATCGAGCTCGGCGGCCTGAACTACAACCAGCGCGGGCGGCTCAACGGCAAGCCCGCGGCGATCATCGCCGTGTACCAGATCCCCGGCTCGAACGCGCTCCAGGTCGCCGCCGGCCTGAAGCACACCATGGAGGAAGCCAAGGCGCGCTTCCCGGCCGGCCTGGATTACGTGACCTCGCTCGACACCACGCTCGCGGTGAGTGAAGGCATCGTGGAGATCGAGCACACGCTGTTCGAGGCCATGGTGCTGGTGATCCTGGTCGTCTACATCTTCCTGCAGAGCTGGCGCGCGACCCTGATCCCGCTGCTCACCGTGCCCGTGTCACTCGTGGGCGCGTTCGCCGTGTTCCCGATGCTGGGCTTCTCGATCAACACGCTGTCGCTGTTCGGGCTGGTGCTGGCGATCGGGCTCGTGGTCGACGACGCGATCGTGGTGGTCGAAGCCGTTCAGCATCACATCGAGCACGGCATGACTCCGCGCGACGCGACCGTGAAGGCCATGCAGGAGGTCGCCGGCCCGGTGGTCGCGATCGCGCTGGTGCTGTCGGCGGTGTTCATCCCGGTGGCGTTCGTGCCGGGCATCACGGGGCGCCTCTACCAGCAGTTCGCGCTCACGATCGCGATCTCGGTGATGATCTCGGCGATCAACGCGCTCACCCTGTCGCCTGCGCTCTCGTCGCTCTTGCTCAAGCCCGGCGGCCTGGGCTCGGGGCTGATGGGGCGCTTCTTCAAGGGCTTCAACCATTACTTCGAGCGCGCGACCCACCACTACGTGAGCTACACGGGTCACTTCGTGCACCGCTTCGTGCTGACGCTCGGGCTGTTGGCCGGACTCACCGCGCTGGCCGGGCTGCTGGGCTGGCGGCTGCCCACCGGCTTCGTGCCCGACGAGGACCAGGGCTACATGTTCGTGAACGTACAGCTCCCCGACGCCGCGTCGATGGAGCGCACCGATGCGGTGTGCAAGCAGGTCGAGCAGATCCTCGGCGAGACACCGGGCGTCGGCGACTACAACACCGTGGCCGGCTACAGCCTGATCTCGCAGAGCTCGGCGACCTACAACGCCTTCTTCTTCGTGTCACTCAAGCCGTGGAAGGAGCGCGAGACGGCCGAGACCGACTTCCGCGCCATCCTCCAGGGACTCAACCGGAAGTTCGCAGTGATTCCCGCGGCCCAGGTGTTCGCGTTCCTGCCGCCGGCGATTCCGGGCATCGGCACCGGCGGCGGCTTCTCGATGATGCTGCAGGACCGCAGCGGCGGCGCGGTCACCTACCTGGACCAGAACCTGTCGCGCTTCCTCGACGCCGCGCGCAAGCGGCCCGAGCTCACGCGGCTGTTCAGCCCGTTCCGCGCCGGCGTGCCGCAGGTGTTCGCGAACGTGGACCGCGACAAGTCACTCAAGCAGGGCGTCGACCTGCGCAGCGTGTACACCACCCTTCAGGCGTTCATGGGCGGCGTGTACGTGAACGACTTCAACCGCTTCGGCCGGCAGTGGAAGGTGTTCCTGCAGGCCGAGCCGGAGTACCGCCGCACCGCGAACGACATCTCGGCGTTCTACGTGCGCAACGCCGACGCCAACATGGTGCCGCTCTCTACGCTGGTGAACTCGAGTGACACGAGCGGACCCGAGTTCACCACGCGCTTCAACCTGTACCGCGCGGCGGAAGTCACTGGCGCGCCCGCACCGGGCTACAGCTCCGGCCAGGCCATGGCGGCGCTGGAAGAGGTCGCGCGCGAGACGCTGCCTTCGGACATGAGCTACGCCTGGAACGCCATGTCCTACCAGGAGAAGCAGGCCAGCGGCGGCGCGGCCGTGTTCGCGCTCGCGGTGCTCATGGTGTTCCTGATCCTCGCGGCGCAGTACGAGAGCTGGTCGCTGCCCTTCAGCGTGCTGCTCGGCACGCCGCTCGCCGTGCTGGGCGCGTTCTCCGGGCTGTTCGCGCGTTCGTTCGAACTCAACGTGTTCGGCCAGATCGGCCTGGTCATGCTGATCGGGCTGGCCGCCAAGAACGCGATCCTGATCGTCGAGTTCGCGAAGCTCGAGAAGGAGGCCGGCAAGCCCCTGGTCGAGGCCGCGCTCAACGGCGCGCGCCTGCGGCTGCGACCGATCCTGATGACTTCGTTCGCGTTCATCCTGGGCTGCGTTCCGCTGTACATCGCGACCGGCGCCGGCGCCGTGTCTCGCCAGCAGATGGGCACGGCCGTGATCATGGGCATGCTGATCGCGACGGCGCTGGGCGTCTTCCTGGTGCCGGTGCTGTACGTGGTGATCGAGAAGCTGATCGCGCGGCGCGCGCCGCACGCGTCCCCCGCCGCGCCCCCCACGGCTGCGCCGGCGCCGATCCACGGGGGATCCGAGTGAGTCTCGGCCGGTCTCTCGCGCTGCTCACCGCGCTCGCGCTGGCGGCCTGCGCCGTCGGGCCCGACTACCACCGCCCCGAGCTGCCCGTCACCGAGACCTTCCGCGACACGGCGGCCGAGCAGGCGTCGATCGCCGACACGCCGTGGTTCGACGTATTCAACGACCCGGTGCTGCGCCAGCTCGTCGAGGAGTCACTCGCCAACAACCGCGACCTGCACGCGGCGATCGCCAACGTCGAGCAAGCGCGCGACCAGGCGGCGATCGCGCGCGGCCCGCTGTTTCCGCAGATCGGCTACAACGCCGCCGCCGGCCGCGGCAAGCAGGCCGTGGTCGCGAGCGCGGTCACGGGCCTGCCCACGGGAAACACCTTCCTCGCGCTCGCGAACGCATCGTGGGAGATCGACGTGTGGGGCCGGATCCGGCGCAGCGCCGAAGCGAGCTACGCCGACCTGCTCGCCAGCGACGCGGTGCGGCGGGGCGTCGTGCTATCGCTGGTCTCCTCGGTCGCGCAGGCCTACTTCGAGCTGCTCGAGCTCGATCTCGAGCTGCAGATCGACCACGACAACGTGGTCGCCTTCCAGGAGACCTACGAACTGTTCAGCCGGCGCTACCGCGGGGGCGTGGCGTCCAAGCTCGACTCACTGCGCGCGCAGGCGGCGCTCGCACAGGTGGCGGCCGACGTGCCCCGGGTCGAGCAGGCGATCGTGGCCAAGGAGAACCAGCTCTCCGTGCTGGTCGGCCGGCCGGCGCAGGGCATGCCGCGCGGAGCCGTGCTCCTGGCGCAGGCCGTGCCTCCGGAAACTCCCGCGGGCGTGCCGGCGCAGCTGCTGGAACGGCGCCCGGACCTGATCGAGTCGGAGCAGCGCCTGGTCACGGCGAACGCCGCCATCGGAGAGACGTTCGCAAACTACTTCCCGCGCGTGGGACTCACGGCGCTGGGCGGCACGCTCAGCACCGACGCCTCGCGGCTGCTCGAGGGGCGCGCCTCGATCTGGTCCTACGCGGCGCAGGCCGCGGGGCCGCTCTTCACCGCGGGCCAGACCACCTACCAGTGGCGCGCGGCCCAGGCGGCGACCGAAGCCGCGCGCGCGAGCTACGAAGGCTCGGTGCTGAACGCGCTGGCCGAGGTGTCCAACGCGCTCACCGCGCGCACGAAGCTTGCGACGCAGCGCGGCGAGCTCGAGAAGGCGGTCAACGCGCTCGAGGAATCACTCAAGACCGCCCGCACGCGTTACACGGGCGGGCTCGCGAGCTACCTCGAAGTGCTCGACGCCCAGCAGCAGCTCTACCCCGCGCAGCTGGCCCTCGCCCAGGTCCGGCTGCAGGAGCTGGTCGCGGTCGTGGACCTGTACCGCGTGCTCGGCGGCGGCTGGAGCCAGAACGGCGAGACGCCGACCGTGCCCTCGAACCTCCGGCCGTGACCGACGGCCCTGCGGCCGGGCGGCTGCGGACGGGCCGGTTCCCGGCTCAGGGTCTCTTCTTCAGCATCATCGCGGCGCGGCGGCACACGGCCACCACCTCGCCGCGCTGGTTCAGCCCGCGGTGTTCGAACACCACGACCCCCCACTCGGGGCGTGACTTCGACTCCCGCTTCTCGAGCACCTCGGTGTGCGCGGTGACCGTGTCGCCGATGAAGACGGGCTTGGGGAACTCGACTTTCTCGAAGCCCAGGTTGCCCACGGTCGTGCCGAGCGTGGTGTCTCCCACGGACTGACCCACCACCAGCCCCAGCGTGAAGATCGAGTTCACCAGGCGCTGTCCGAAGTGACTCGTCTTGGCGAACTCGGCATCGAGGTGCAGCGGCTGCGGGTTCAGCGTGAGCGCCGAGAACAACAGGTTGTCGGTCTCGGTGACCGTGCGGCCCGGCTGGTGCTCGAACTTCTGGCCGACCCGGAACTCGTCGAAGGTGAGACCCGCCATCAGCGGCCCTGCGCGGAGCTCTCGGCGACCTGCCGGCCCAGAGCGATCATGGTCGGGATCTCGTCGTCGGGAAGCTCCCGCATCCACTGCTTGCGCTGGAAGGCCTGCGCGATGAAGGGCGCGAGCTCTTCGCTCTTCCTGCGCTGGCGCTCGGCCTCCTCGGCGTGGAACTCCGGCATGACCTCGGCCGCGAACAGCTCGAGTGACTCGCAGATGTGCTCGTGCCGGTTCCGTCCGCCCTGCTGGATGAAGGTGACCTGGTCGACGCCGGCGTCGGCGAACTTGCGCAGGTGCGCGCGCAGCGAGTCCGGTGTGCCGATGCCGCCGCGGTTCGGCCCGGCGTCGGGCAGCGCGGCGCGCGCCTTCTGGAAGTTCTCCCAGATGTTGGTGCGGCCGGCCTTGTGCTCGCCGAAGCCGTAGTGGTGACCCAGCGCGTAGCCGAAGAACTGGAAGCCCTCGAGCCCGCGCCGCGTGGCCTCTTCGAAGTCGCGGTGACACGAGAAGCCCGTGACCATGGCCACGTTGGCGTTCACCGCGTGGCCGACCGGCGTGCACTCGGTGCGCAGGATCCGGTAGTAGTCGTCGACCCACTGCTTCGCTTCGGCTGGGTCGACGAAAGCGAAAGTGAGTGCGCCTATGC
Source organism: Myxococcota bacterium (assembly GCA_035498015.1). Lineage (NCBI taxonomy): Bacteria > Pseudomonadati > Myxococcota > Myxococcota bacterium. The sequence continues at coordinate 292 of DATKAO010000164.1, read as the reverse complement.
CGAGCTTGGCCGCGAGCTTGATCGTCTCGCGGTTCGAGCACGCGACCCAGAGCGGAGGATGCGGCTTCTGCACCGGCTTGGGCACCACGTTGCGGCAGGGCATCGAGAAGTACTCGCCCTGGAAGCCCGGATACGGGTCCATCGCCATCATGTTGGCGATCTGCTCGACGGCCTCGCGCCACATGTCGCGCTTCTTCGCGACCGGGACGCGGAAGCCGCCGAGCTCGGCGATCGACGACGACTCACCCGTGCCGAACTCGACCCGGCCGTTGGAGACCAGGTCGAGCGTCGC
>DATKAO010000163.1 GCA_035498015.1 Myxococcota bacterium | reverse complement strand
CTACCTTGGGCTCGAGGTGAGTCCATGAAGAGAGAGCAGAGGATCGTCGCGATCGGCGCGGCCAGTGGCGTCCTGGGCATGGCGCTCGCGGTGGCGTGGCTCACGCGTGTCTTGCCGTCGCCCTCGATTCCCGACGACCTGGCCGACCGGCTGGGCTACGCGCTGCGCGCCAACGTGTTCGCGATCGTGCCGTTCTTCGTCATGCTCGTGACCGTGGGCAACTCGCGCTTCCTCAGCGCCGCGATCGACCCCATGCGCCACGCGGAGAGCCGCTCGATGGAGATCGACGGGCGCGTGGCCGACAACACGCTGCAGCAGAGCTTCGTGTTCGCGATCGCGTCACTCGGTCTCTGCACCGTCGTTCCACTGGGGCATCTGCAGGTGGTGTGGGCCTGCGCGACCGTGTTCGTGGCGGCGCGCGCGCTGTTCTGGCTGGGCTACCGCATCGACCCGCTCTACCGCGCGCCGGGCATGTCCGCGACCGCCTACATGAACCTCGGCATGATCGTCTACGTGTTGTGGCGCACGGTGGCGAGCGCGTGACTCGCTAGGAGCAGCTCTTCGGGATCTTGTGGGGCCCGTGCACGGAGATCTGGATGCGGCACAGCCCCAGGCCCTCCCGCTCGATCTCACCGTCGCAGCTCCCGTGCGTCGAGCCGCCGACGTGCACCCGGCACAGCGCGCGGCCGACCGCGGCCCCGACGAACCAGTCGCTGAAGGCGATCGAGCACGAGCGGTCCACGGACTTCCCGGACGCTTCGATGCAGCTCGCGGGCTGGGAAAGGATGAGCACGAGAGCGTTGGTGCAGCGGTCGAGGATCACGAGATCGTCGTTGACGTAGGCCAGGTACAAGTTCTTGGCGAGCTCGGGCGAGACCGAACGAGCGGCCGCGATCAGCTCGTTCGTGTCGAGTGTCTCCACGTGGAGCTTGGTCGCCATCGCCTCTTCCTGGAGGCAGGTGAGCTTGGCCGTGGCCTCGAACAGGTCCTGGGCCGGGGAGCGGGCCGGGAGCAGCCCGAGGGCGAGCACGGCAGCCAGCGAGGTGCGCTTCCTGTCGATCATCCGGCCAGTGTCTCACAGGGGCCTGCAGCCATGTCTTGTGCTACTCCAGCAGCCGGATGGTCGGGGAGCGCTCGCCTCAACACGGGCCGCGGTCGGCTCGGATGGACCTGCGCGCGGTCGCACGCCGGGCGATGTTCGAGGGGTCGCTCAAACCCGACTTCTCGCCTGCCGCGCTGGCCGAGGCGGCGCGGCTCGACGAGGCTGCTGCGGGCCGCGCGGCCGCCGACCTGCGCGACCTGCGGGCACCCCTGTGGGTGTCGATCGACAACGACGACTCACTCGACCTCGACCAGCTGTCGGTCGCGGAGGCGCTGCCCGACGGCGGCGCGAAGATCTTCGTGGCGATCGCCGACGTCGACGCGCTCGTGGAGGAGGGCTCGGCGATCGATGCCCACGCGCGCACCAATACGACCTCGGTGTACACCGCGGCGCAGATCTTCCCGATGCTGCCCGAGAGACTCTCGACCGATCTCACCTCGCTGCGCGAGGGCGTCGACCGCGCGGCGATCGTGATCGAGACGCGCGTGCGGCCCGACGGCACGATCACCGACTGCGCGGTGTACCGCGCCGTGGTGCGCAACCACGCCAAGCTGGCCTACAACGGGGTCGCGGCCTGGCTCGACGGCACGTCCCCTGCGCCCGAACGCGTGAGTGCGGTGCCCGGGGTCGCCGAGCAGCTCCGGCTGCAGGACGGAGTCGCGCGTCAGCTCCGCAAGCGGCGCTTCGAGCACGGTGCGCTCTCGCTCGAGACCCTCGAGGCGCGCGCGGTGTTCGACGACGGCGCACTCGCCGACCTGGTGCCCGACGCGCGGAACCGCGCCAAGGACCTGATCGAGGACTTCATGATCGCCGCGAACGGCGCCAGCGCGCGCTTCCTCGACGAGCGCGGCTTTCCCTCGATCCGGCGCGTGCTGCGCTCGCCCGAGCGCTGGGCCAAGATCGTGGATCTGGCCCAGTCACTGGGCGAGAAGCTCCCCGGCGAGCCGTCGAACGCCGCGCTCCAGGCCTTTCTCGACAAGCGGCGCGAGGCCGATCCCGCGCGCTTCGTCGATCTCTCGGTCTCGGTGGTGAAGCTGCTCGGCCGAGGTGAGTACGCGCTCGACCTGCCGCGCCGGGCAGCCCCGGGACACTTCGCCCTGGCGCTGCGCGACTACACGCACTCGACCGCGCCGAACCGCCGCTTCCCCGACCTGATCACGCAGCGGCTGCTGAAGGCCGCGCTGTCCGACCAGGCACCGCTGTACTCGCCGGGCGAGCTCTCCGCGCTCGCCACTCACTGCACCGAGCAGGAGGACCATGCCACCAAGGTCGAACGGCGGGTGCGCAAGTCGGCCGCGGCACTGCTCCTGTCGTCGCGCATCGGCGAGCGCTTCGAGGCGTTCGTGACTGGCGCCTCCGAGAAGGGCACGTGGGTCCGCATCGACCACCCCGCGGCCGAGGGCCGGGTCGTGCGCGGCTTCCAGGGCCTCGACGTGGGCGACCGCGTTGCGGTCGAGCTCGTGCACACCGACTTCGAGCGCGGCTTCGTGGACTTCGCGCGCGCGGGCGCGAAGTGACCGACGCGCCCGAGCCGCTCCCGACCTCTTCGACGGACACCTGGGGCAAGGGCACGCGCGATCCCGCCGAGCGCCGGCTGCTGGGAGGTCCGGAGCCGCGCCGCAGGGAGCTGCTGCAGGCGCTGCGAATCTTCGCGGAGTGTATCCGTGGCTTCCGCAAGCTCCACTTCGCGGGTCCGTGCGTGACCGTGTTCGGCTCCGCGCGCTTCAAGGAGGACCACCCCTACTACCACCTGGCGCGCGCGCTCGGCGCCCGGCTCTCGCAGGCGGGCTTCACGGTGATGACCGGCGGCGGCCCGGGAATCATGGAGGCCGCGAACCGCGGCGCGAAAGACGTGGGCGGTCTCTCGGTGGGCTGCAACATCAAGCTCCCGGTCGAGCAGAAGCCCAACTCGTATCTCGATCGCTGGGTCGAGTGCCGGTACTTCTTCGTGCGCAAGCTCCTGCTCGAGAAGTACTCGTATGCCTTCATCGCCATGCCCGGAGGCATCGGCACGCTCGACGAGCTGTTCGAGACCGCGGTGCTGATCCAGACCGGCAAGATGAAGGACTTCCCATTCGTGCTCATGGGCAAGAGCTTCTGGGAGCCGCTGCTCCAGTATCTCCGCGAGTTCCCGCTCAAGACCGGCACGATCGACGCGGCCGACGTCACGCGCTGGATCGTGTGTGACTCGCCCGAAGAGGCCGTCGACGTGATCCGGCAGCGCGCGATCGACCAGTTCGGCCTGACCTACGGTCCCCGCGCGCGGCCGAGGTGGTGGCTGGCCGAGTCATGATTCCGTTCTCATTGTAACTCGGCAGACGCTCCAGCTCCGGGGTTGTCGCGTCGATGGGAAGGGATTGCCGCTTCCGGCGATAGGGGTCCGGCTGGTGTCTCCGCCACGGAAGGTCGAACGGCGGACGCTCCACCGGGCGGTGAAGCGGATCGCCGCCGCGTTCGAGAGCGGCAAGCTGCGCGGCGACGGCTACGTGAAGAACGTCTCGAAGACGGGACTGTTCCTGCGCACGAACCAGTCGCTGCCCGAGGTCGGCAGCGAGGTCCGCCTGTCGCTGCGGGACCGCGCTGGCGAGAAAGTCACGCTGCGCGGCACCGTGCAGTGGACCACGCGCCAGCTGCCGCCGGGATCGAAGGCGCAGCCCGGCTTCGGCATGCGCATCCCGTCCGACGATCCCGCCTTCGTCGAATTCTTCGAGCAGATCCTCTTCAGGTAGCGCGCACGGTGCCACGCGCTGGGGGACGCCCGGCTACAGGCCGTCCACCCACTCGAACAGGCTGTCTCGGTAGAGCTTCGGGTCCTGACCGTGCATCGAGTGACCCATCTGCGGGAAGGACTTGTACTCGATCCGCTGTCCTGCCGCGGTCACGAGCTCGCGCACGCGGCTCGCCTGCAGGTCCGACATGGCGCCGAGCAGCCCGCCCGACGCCTCGTCGATCATGCGGAAGTGGTGGGTCAGGAGAACCGGCACCTTCACGCTCGCCAGCATGCGGGCGTGATTGCAGCTCGCCGCGACCGTGCCCGTGGCGAACGCGCGGCCCCACTCGGGGTCGTACTCCTTCAGGTTCTGCGGCGGCTCGCTGTTCGTGGACGTGCCGAACACGCGGCCCAGGCCCGCGAGGCGGGGCGGCAGCTCGTTCGGCGCGGCGGCCACGAACCCGTCCCAGTCACCGACGCTCCACTGGTCGCCGAGATACTTGCTCCACAGCGCGAAGATCGGGCCGATCGCTTGGTGGATCGACGGGCCGCACGAGGTGTGGAGCTCGGACGAGAAGAGCGGCGGGTCCTCGTAGTGACAGGCGCGCACCTGACCCGGCCGCGCGTACGCCGACAGCCAGGCCGACAGCACGCCGCCTGACGAGAGTCCACTCACCAGCGTGGGTCGGCCGATCGCCAGGTCGATGAAGCGCACGAGATCGTTGCCCATGTTGTCGAGCGTGTATCTCCCCGGCGTGCGCGTGGAGCGGCCCTGGCCGCGCAGGTCGACGGCGAACGCCTGGAAGCGCTCGGCGAGCAGCGGCAGCGCCGCTTCGTATCCCCACCACGACTCGGTCTGACCCGGAATGAGCAGCAGCGCCGGCTTGTCGGGCGCGCCCGCCACGGCGAAGTTGAGCTTCACCTCGCCCGTGTCACAAAGCTGCTCCGGGAATGCGTGCGCCAGGTAGGTCGCTTCCGGATGGTCGGGACCGAAGGCATTCGCAAAGCGGCTCACGGCGCGCGTCTCCCTTTCGCATTCATTCGCGCCAAGCATCGCACGCGCAGCCGCGCGAGATCACGGGGGGTGGATACCAACACGTACGTGGGATTTCTCCACCAAATTGATTCCCAATCCCCTCACCCAACGGTTAGGATGCTCAGACGGACCGGCAGATCTGGTGCATTTCGGATGTCGGGACTTCGGAGGGAGCTGAGACGGTGAGCGGGCTGCTTCGCGCCAGGATTCGGACCGCGGGCTGGCTGATCTTCCTCTTGCTGTGCGCGGCCCGCGCCGACGCGGCATCGACCGTCTTCACGTACACGGGCGGCGCCGCGACGGTGACTGCTTCCGTGGACGGGACGCCGATCGGGGTGGCGACGCTCAACCTGAACGGCGCGTTCGCGTCGTTCGACTCGTCCACCGGCATGCTCACGGACTTCAACTTCACCACCGCGCCGAATCAGTGGATCGTGCTGAACACCGTGTACGGCGGCTACAACCAGGTGTGGGTCAACAGCGCATCGGTGGTGCCCGACACGGGCTACCACACGCTGAGCAGCACGCCGATCAGCCCGGGTCACTGGAACACGAGCGTGATGCCCGTGCTCGTGAACGCGGTCTACACCGCGAAGAACTCGAACACGCAGGCGAGCGTGGGCCCGCTGCCTCTGAGCTACCAGAACTCGACCCCGCTCAGCGCGGTGATCGACGTGGTCGCCGGCACGTTCACGCTGCAGGGACTCACTCTGGGAATCGTGCCCGTGCCCGGTGAATCGGCCCCCGTGGTCGTCGGCGCGACGCTGACGTTCACCGGTGTGCCCGAGCCCGGTTCGCTCGGGCTCGCTGCGCTCGCCGGACTGGGCATCGCCCTCGCGCGCAGGAGAAGCGGTTCATGATGCGGAAGCTCACGCTGGCCCTCGCCGCCTGGCTGCTCTCGGCCGCACCGGCCCACGCCAGCTTCATCTTCAACTTCGGCGTGACCGTGACCGGGGGCGGTCTGCTCGCCCCCAACGCGAACTACGGCTGTCCCGTCGGCTCCGCCGATTGCCTCGCGTCGGAGGACTTCGCGCTCGTCAGCTCGACGCCGGCCAGCGGCGTCGTGCTGGACGGCTATCAGAACGGGCAGCTGCCGGAGGGCGGGCTGATCGACATCTTGATCGCGAACGCCACGTTCGCCCCGGTGAGCGGCGTCGGACCCGACGTGGTGTTCACGAACCTGCGCTACCAGGCGTTCGTTCCCGTGCTGCAGTTCAGCTTGATCCAGAGCGGCCCGGGCACGGGAACCGTCTCGGGCGAGATCGACGGTGTCCCGTTCACGACTGACTCCGCCGTGTACAACCTGGTGTGCGCGGGCGCGGGTGGCCCCGGTACCTTCAGCGGTCAGTGCGGCGTCGCGTTCGGGCCGCAGGTCTTCACGGCCGGTGGCCACAACTGGCTGCAGACGCTGAACGTCACGACGGGCGGCTTCCCCGAGCCCGGCGCGGCGGCCCTAGGGCTGCTCGGCGGTCTGGCCGGCCTGGGCGGACTCTTCCTGCGCCGGCGCGTCTGAGTCCTTCGTCTCCTGCGCGCCCCGGGCGCGCTGCTTGTGACAGACTCGTGCGATGAAGTTCGCGCTCTTCTACGAGATCCCGGTCGCACGCCCCTGGACTCCCGGTGCCGAGCACCGCGCCTACAAGGACACGCTCGAGCAGGCGGTCTACGCCGAGCAGTGTGGCTGGGACGCGGTCTGGACGGTCGAGCACCACTTTCTCGAGGAGTACTCGCACTGCTCGAATCCCGAGGTGCTCTACGGCGCCATCGCCGCGCGCACGCAGCGCATCCGGCTCGGCTACGGCGTGCGGCTCCTGCCCAAGCCGTACAACCACCCGGTGCGCACCGCGGAGTCGGTCGCCGTGCTCGACCTGCTGTCCGACGGGCGCGTCGACTTCGGCACCGGCCGCTCGTCGACCCGGGCCGAGCTCGAGGGCTTCGACGTCGACCCGCGCGAGACGCGCGCCATGTGGCAGGAGGCGATCGAGCACGTCGTCGGCTGCTGGACGAACGAGCAGTACGCCTTCGAGGGCAAACACTGGCGCATGCCGCGCCGCCGCGTGCAGCCCAAGCCCCTCCAGTCACCGCACCCGCCGATCTGGGGCGCCACCTCGTCCGACGAGGGCCACGTGCAGATGGGCGAGCTGGGCCTGGGCCTGTGCTCGTTCGCGGTCGGCGTTCCGCCCGCGGAGGTGAAGCGCAAGATCGACCTGTACCGCGCCGCGATCGCCCGCTGCGAGAAGCCGCTGGGCAAGTGGGTCCACGACCAGGCCGCCACCTTCACCATGACCCTGTGCGCCCCCACGCGCGAGGAGGCGTGGCAGGTCGCGCGTGAGTCCTTCGAGTGGTATCCGCGGGCCGGCGCACGGCTGATCGGGTCACTCGCCGGCTGGATGGCCGAGACGCGGCGCGAGCTCGGCAACTACGGCTACGCCGCGGAGCTCGCGAAGGTGGACCAGAGCGGCGCGCTCGAGCTGCTCACGCTCGAGTATCTGACCAGCTCGGGCGCCTGCGCGCTCGGGACTCCCGCCGATTGCCTGGAGGCGTGCCGCCGCTACGAGGACGCCGGCGTCGACCTGCTGCTCTGTCTCGTGAATCCGTATAAGATCCCGCACGAGAAGGTGATGCAGACGATCGAACGCATGGGCGCCGAGGTGATTCCGGCGTTCCGCTAGCAGCGCGAGCGCGCCCAAGCCTGCCAGGCTCAGCCGCGCGAGCGACCTCGGCTCGGGAACAGGGTCACTGAACGAGGTGAAGCTGACGGTGAAGTTGGGGTAGGTGCTGCAGAGCAGGCTTCCGCTGATCGGATTCCCGACGATGCAGTACCTCTGGCTGATCGAGAGCCCGGCGGCCGCGAAGATGTCGATGTCTGGAGCATGAGCCGGCGGAAGCGGGTACGTACCGTCGAACAGAGAACCGTTCTTGTCCCTCAGGTTGATCGTGACCACAAACGGGTCACTCGTGGCGCTGGGAGGGGTGGGGTAGGGCAGCGAGCTCACGCTGTACATGCCGTTGGACGAGTCGAAGTAGTCGACCGTGCCCGGCGCTCCGTCGATGGCGGTCACGTAGTAGATCGAGGCGACCACTGAGTCGACGCCGTCGACCAACGCGTTCATGGAAATGGTGTGGATGGGCGGCATAGTCGCGTAGTCGAGGGACGCGAACGTGAGCGACCCCGTGACGGTGTGATCCACCCGATTCCCGTCGCTGAACGTGACGGCCGTACCGGTGAAGTCCCAAGCCACGCTGCCATCGGGAAGCGCCGTCGCCGACGCTCTGCCTGCGGTGCACGAGATACTCTAACACCCCTGCGAGTCAGAACGCGAGCTCGAGATTCGACTGGAACAGGAAGCCATTTCCTCCGACTTGATAGGGATACGCGATGCCGCCGACCGGGCAGTGGGCGTAGAAGCCGACTTCGTTGTTCCAGCGAAAGCTCTGGTTCGCGAACGGGAACCAGTTGAAGCCCACGCGTGAGTCCCAGGGCTGGCCGAACTGGCCGAAGATCATCGACCCGCCCGCGTACAGCTGGAAGACCTGTGGTACCAGCATGGCGGATGCCTGCAGCTGGAAGCCGTGGTCCTTGAAATTGCTGAAGCCGAGTGAGTCGGTCAGAGTCCCGTCAAATTGGTCGACGAGCCGGAAGTAGTACTCGCCTTCGAGCGACAGGCCATGGAACTTCAGGCCCGCGTCGACCGACGCCATCTGGTAGCGGACCTTCTGGATCTGGATGCCCGGACCGAACAGCCCCGCCTGGAAGATCTGGTTCCCGTCCGAGATGCGGATCTGCGAGTTCTCGAAGTCGTCCTGGGTCGGCTGGCCCTGCGCGGTCTCGGTGCTGTGCGTGAAGTGGACCGCGAAGCGGCTCGAGAGATTCTCGTGCCAGTCGAAGTCGCCGAACGCGCGGCCGTAGTCGTGAGTCGGCTCCCAGCTCACGGTCGTCGAGAGCGTGTCGAGCTTGGCGTCGAGCTGGCCGGCGTCGACGCCGAGCGTGCTCAGGTTGTTGC
>DATKAO010000162.1 GCA_035498015.1 Myxococcota bacterium | reverse complement strand
TGCAGGGCGAGATCGACGTGCTGCAGGTCGAGTCACGCATCCGCTCGCGCGTGAAGAAGCAGATGGAGCGCTCCCAGAAGGAGTACTACCTGAACGAGCAGATGCGCGCGATCCAGAAAGAGCTGGGCGAGCGCGACGAGTTCAAGAACGAGATCCAGGAGCTGGAGGAGAAGCTCGCCGAGCACTCACTGCCCGAGCACGCGGAGGACCGCTGCAAGAAGGAGATCCGCAAGCTCAAGATGATGTCGCCCATGTCCGCCGAGGCGACCGTCGTGCGGAACTACATCGACTGGATCCTGTCTCTTCCCTGGAACAAGCAGAAGGAGGAGAAGATCGACGTCAAGGAGGCGGAGAAGATCCTCGACGGCGATCACTACGGGCTGGAGAAGCCCAAGGAGCGCATCCTCGAGTATCTCGCGGTGCGCGCGCTCGTGGGCCACATGAAGGGCCCGATCCTGTGTCTGGTCGGCCCGCCGGGCGTGGGCAAGACGTCGCTCGGGCGCTCGATCGCGCGCGCGACCGACCGCGACTTCGTGCGCGTGTCACTGGGCGGCGTGCGCGACGAGGCCGAGATCCGCGGCCACCGCCGCACCTACATCGGCGCGCTGCCGGGCAAGATCATCCAGGGCCTGAAGAAGGCCGGCTCGGGCAACCCGGTGTTCCTGCTGGACGAGGTCGACAAGATGTCGACCGACTTCCGCGGCGACCCGTCGTCGGCCCTGCTCGAAGTGCTCGACCCCGAGCAGAACAAGACCTTCGACGATCACTATCTCGACCTCGAGTACGACCTGTCGAAGATCCTGTTCATCACCACCGCCAACACGCTGGCCACGATCCCCCGGCCGCTCCAGGACCGCATGGAGATCATCCAGCTGCCGGGCTACATCGAGGAAGAGAAGCTCGAGATCGCCAAGCAGTTCCTCGTGCCCAAGCAGATCAAGGAGCACGGGCTCGAGGGCCAGTCGATCGAGTTCACCGACCCGGGCCTGTACGAGATGATCCGCCGCTACACCAAGGAAGCGGGCGTCCGCTCGCTCGAGCGCGAGATCGGCTCGATCTGCCGCAAGCTCGCGCGCGAGGTGGTGTCGAGTGAGTCGAAGATCTCGGCCACGATCGGCCCCAAGCAGGTGCGCAAGTATCTCGGCGTGCCGAAGTACCGCTTCGGCAAGAAGGAAGAGTCCGACCAGGTCGGCATCTCGACCGGCCTCGCGTTCACCGAGGTCGGCGGCGAGCTGCTCACGATCGAGGCGCTGGTCACGGCCGGCAAGGGCCGCATCCAGGTCTCGGGTCACCTGGGCGACGTGATGAAAGAGTCGGCGCAGGCCGCGCTCTCCTACGTGCGCCGCCGCGCCAAGCAGCTCGGTCTGTCGCGCGACTTCTACCAGAAGGTCGACCTGCACGTGCACGTGCCCGAGGGCGGCGTGCCCAAGGACGGCCCGTCGGCCGGCATCACCATGGCCACCGCGCTGGTCTCCGCGCTCACGGGCATCCCGGTGCGCGCGAACATCGCGATGACCGGCGAGATCACGCTGCGCGGCCGCGTGCTGCCGATCGGCGGCCTGAAGGAGAAGCTGATCGCCGCCGTGCGCGGCGGGATCGAGACGGTGCTCATCCCCAAGGAGAACGAGCGCGACCTGAAGGAGATCCCCGCGAAGGTGAAGCGGCGCCTGCAGATCCGCTACGTGGAGCACATGGACGAGGTGCTGCGCTACGCGCTGAAGTTCCCCGAGCACTCGGCCCAGCAGGGCCTGGTCGAGGACATGCCCGAGTACGCGCTCCAGGAGATCTTCGAGGTCGGCGAGGTCGAGACCCCGGCCAACGTGAACTAGCGCGGGGGCACGATCCCAAGTTCGCGCCCAGCTCGCCGGTTTGCCGAGGGGAGATACTCGGCGGGTGACTTCCCTGGCCGACTACTTCTCGCTCTGGACGCGCTCCGCGCCACCTGCGAGCGCTGCGCAGGCCTTCCCGATCGAGCGACTTCGCCAGCCGGCGTTCTTTCTCGGCGTGTTTGCCGGCGCGGTCTCGAGCTTCGTGTTCAATCACTACCGCAGCGGCGCCAGCCTCGACTCGAGCGCGCTCGTCCTGTCGCTGATCGCGAGCGCCGTGACGTTCCCCCTGGTCTACGAGCGGGCCGGCCTGGCGCAGGCCGAGTTCTTCTGGGAGATCGTGATCGATCTCGCGCGCGCTACGATCCCGAGCGCGGGCGGATAGCTCAGCGGTAGAGCGGCGCCTTTACACGGCGCGGGCCGGGGGTTCGAATCCCTCTCCGCCCAGTCCTACGGGACCCCGGCGCGGCTCAGCCGCCCCACCCGTCTTCGCTCGCCTTCGGCTCGCTGCGCGAAGCTTGCGCCTCCTGTTAAGATCGGGTCATGGTCACGTTGCCGCACCATGTCGAGTTGCTCTCGGATCGCTGGCTGGAGAAGGCGCGGGAGTATCTCGAGCGGGAGGTGGCGGCGCGGAAGGAGCGGCTCGGTGGGCGGCCGTTCTCGCTGAGTGAGCGGCTCACGGCGGCTCCGCCGCACCTGAAGCTGCCCCAGGACGTCGCGCAGTGGTCACTGCGCTACGACGGCGAGCAGGTGCACGTTTCTCGCGAGTTCGACTCGGGCGCCGACGTCGTGGTCGAGGGTGACTACCAGGTCGCGCTGAACGCGGCGCAGGCGGTCGGCTGGCTCGCTCCGGGGGTGATGCAGCACGCGATTCGCGAGATCACGCACCTGTACGGCAAGGACGCGATCCGCTCGCGCGGCCTGCTGAAGGATCCTGCGGCGCGCGAGCTCGTGGGCCTCCTGCACGACCACATGGCGCGCCGCACCGTCGAGAATCCCGACCTGGCGCACCGCGCGAGCCGGCTCGGGATCGCCGGCAAGGTGCGCGAGGTCGAGGAGAACGGCTACACGGTGCTCGAGCGCGCGATCAGCCCGGAGTTCGCCGACGAGCTGCGCGACGCGACGCTGCGCGCGCTCTTGCCGCACAACACCTTCACGCTGCAGTGGATGCTCTACCAGGGCGCGGAATTCGAGCGCATCGCCCAGCACGCGCAGCTCATGACCCTGATCGACGCGTCGCTGGGCCGCGGCGCGGTGATCGGCTCGCTGTCTTCGATCCGGCGCGGGCCCGGTCCGGGGCAGATCCCCCTGCACACCGACTACTCGATGATTCCCGATCCGTATCCGGAGTTCGCGCTGACCGGCGTCGGGGTGTGGGCGTTCGAAGACTGGCGCGTGGCGTCGGGGCCGACCTGGATCATACCCGGCAGTCACCGTATGCGCCGTGGTCCGCGCGCCAGTGACTCGAAGGCGGGCGGCGTGCCGATCGAGATGCCGAAGGGCTCCGTCGTGTACTTCACGCACGGCGTGTGGCACTGGCAGGGCGACCGCAGCGAGCCGGGCGAGCGAGTCACTCTGCACTCGCACTTCAACCGCGGCATCCTGCGCAGCCTGGAGCCGAAGCGAGTCGACGTGCAGATGCTGCACCGCAACGCGCCGCGGCTGGGCGAGATGCTCGGCGAGGACGACTGGTTCGACAAGCTCGGGCCGAACGGCCGCGACCAGTTGCGCGCCGCCTACATGGCCCGGCTGCAGGCCTTCACCGACCAGAAGAAGAGCGAGCTCCTGGCCGGGGCCGCCTGAGACTCAGCCGGGGGCGGGTGTCGCGCCGCGCACCAACCGCCCGGGCAGCGCTTCGGTCGCCTGGCCGTCCCGGTAGGTGACTTCACCGGCGACGATCGCGCAGCGGTAGCCCTCGGCGTCCTGCACCAGGCGGCGCCCCCCCGCCGGCAGGTCGTGCACCATGCGCGGCGGGCGCAGCTTCAGCCGGTCGTAGTCGATCACGTTCAGGTCCGCCTTGTAGCCCGGCGCGATCACGCCGCGGTCGCGCAGGCCCACGGCCTCGGCGGTGTCTCGCGTGTGCCAGCGCACGACGGTCTCGACCGGCACGCGCTCGCCGCGCGTGCGGTCGCGCGTCCAGTGAGTCAGCATGTGGGTCGTGAAGCTCGAGTCACAGATCGTGCCGAGGTGCGCGCCGCCGTCGCCCAGGCCGAGCACGGTGCTCGGGCTCTTCATCATGGCGAGCGAGGCGTCGAGCGACGACCCCGCGTAGTTCAGGAACGGGAAATACAGCATGCCGCGGCCTTCGTTCGCGAGCATGACGTCGAGCGCGAGCGCGTGCGCGGGAATCCCCTGCGCGCGGGCCTGCGCGCCGACGGCGCGCTCGCGCGGCTGCTCGTAGTCGGGCGGGTCGCCCAGCACGAACATCTTCTCGAAGTTCTGCAGCACCATGGCGAGGAACGGCGCGTTGCTCTCCGGCTTCTCGGCCAGGAGCCGCGCGCGGAACGCGGGGTCGCGCAGGCGCGCGAGCTTGCCCGCGAGCGGCAGCCCGGCGATCGCCTTCCAGCTCGCGTGAGTCGAGAACGGATTCAGCGTCGTGTCCAGCCCGAACATGAGTCCGACGGGCCGGCCCGCGACTTGCGCGCGCATGGGCAGACCGGCAGCCGCAGACTCCTCGATCCAACGCAGCGTGCGCCGCCATGCCTCCGGCGCCTGCTCGGCCTGCGCGAGCGAGACCGACAGCGGGCGCCCGGACTCGGCGCACAGCCGGCGCAGCATCGCCATCTCGCGCTCCGGATCCGGAAAGTCCGTCACGAACTGCAGGACGCCCTTGCCGGCGGCACCGAGTGCCAGGGCGATCCCCAACAGCTCGTCCTCTGCCGCGGTCAGCGTCGGGGTCGGCTTCCCGTCGCTCGAGCGGTGATTCAAGGTGCGCGAGGTCGAGAAGCCGAGCGCGCCGGCCTCGACCGCCTCGCGCGCGATGCGCGCCATCGCCGCGATGTCGTCCGCGGTCGCGGGCTCGCGGTCGGCGCCGCGCTGGCCCATCACGTACACGCGCACCGCTGCGTGGGGCAGCTGCGCCGCGAAGTCGATGTCGTAGCTGCGCCGCTCGAGTGAGTCGAGAAACTCGGGGAAGGTCTCCCAGTCCCAGGGCAGGCCCTCGGCGAGCACGGCGTTCGGGATGTCCTCCACGCCCTCCATCAGCCGGATCAGCGTGCCGTGGTCCTCGGGCCGGCAGGGCGCGAAGCCGACGCCGCAGTTACCGGTGACTGCCGTGGTGACTCCGTGCCACGACGACGGCGAGAGCCGCGAGGCCCAGGTCGCCTGGCCGTCGTAGTGGGTGTGGATGTCGACGAAGCCCGGCGTCACGAGCTGCCCGCGGGCGTCGATCTCCTCGCTCCCGCGGCCCGCGACCTTCCCGACCTCGGCGATGCGCCCGCCGCGCAGCGCGACGTCCGCCTCGCGCAGGGGCTCGCCCGTGCCGTCTGCCACCGTTCCGCCTCGGACCACGCAGTCGAACTCGGCCATGCCTCGCCTCCCGTGGATGGAGGCAGTCTACCGCAGTCAGTCCGGGAGCATGGACAGGGCGATCTCGACCACCACGCGCGCTCCGAGCACCACCACCGCGCGGTCCACGCTGCGCAGCGGCACGTGCCTGCGCGCGGCGTGGCGGTTGGCGGCCTCGAGCACGGCGTCGCTCAGGCCCGGCACGCGCTCGAGCGCGCAGGCGAGCTCGCGCGCGCCGTCATCGCCGCGCCGCGCCAGGCTCCGCCACTCGTCGATTCCCATCCTTCCTGGGCGATCGGCGCCGGCGCACCGAACTTGAAGCCTTCGTGTTTGAAAAAGAAAGGCGCGTTCTGTACCAAGAGCGCCGGCCAGGGGCGGTAGTTCAATCGGTTAGAGCACCGGCCTGTCACGCCGGAAGTTGCGGGTTCGAGTCCCGTCCGCCCCGCCAGGCCGCGCACGCTTTCCGGGCGGTCTCTCGCGGCGATGAGTTCGCCGTCATCCAGGCGGGCACACCGGAGCTTGCGACTCGGTTGCCGATCCGTGCGCAGTTCGGGTAGGTTCCGGCGGCTTGGCACGGGTGTTTCAGGTCGCGCTCGGAGTGCTGCTCGGCGGGCTCGCCGCCTATCTGGTGTTGCGCTCGGGGGCGCTCGCGCCCAAGGGCGCGAAGAACCTGGCCAGCTCGCCCCGGGCCGAGAGCGGACCGAGCGAGCACAGCGAGACCCCGTCGCCCGCCGCGCGCTTCTGGACCGACTTTCCGATCGAGCCGGGCGCGGGCGAAAAGCACTCGCTGGTCGCCAAGCTGGCGCAAAACGCAGCGGCGGGCGTGGTGAACGTTCACACCTCGAAGACCGTGGTGCGCGACTTCAACCCGGGCTTCCCGTTCGAGATGTTCCCGGAGTTCTTCGGTGGCCCGCGCGGGCGGCGCAGCGCGCCGCAGCGGCAGGAGTACAAGGTGCCCAGCCTGGGCTCGGGCTTCGTGATCTCGCCCGACGGCTACATCGTGACCAACAATCACGTGGTCGAGGGCGTCGACGAGATCAAGGTCCACTTCGCCGACGGCAAGGTGCGCGACGCGAAGATCGTGGGCACCGACCCGAAGACCGACCTCGCGCTGATCCAGGTCGCCGACGCCAAAGACCTGGCTGCGCTCCCGCTCGGTGACTCGGACGCGATCCTGCCCGGTGACTTCGTGATCGCGATCGGAGACCCGTTCGGTCTGGACCACACGGTCACCATGGGCATCGTGTCCGCCAAGGGCCGCGAGCTGGGGCAGGGGCCGTACGACGACTACATCCAGACCGACGCGGCCATCAATCCCGGCAACTCGGGCGGGCCGCTGCTCGATCTGACCGGCGCGGTGGTCGGCATCAACAGCGCGATCAACCCGCAGGCCAACACGATCGGCTTCGCGGTGCCGATCAACCTGGCCAAGGAGATCCTGCCGCAGCTCAAGGCCAGCGGCTCGGTGACTCGCGGCTGGCTGGGCGTGAGCATCCAGGAGCTGACTCCCGAGCTCGCGGCCGCGCTCAAGCTCGACGCCAAGGAGGGCGTGCTGGTCGCGCAGACCAGCCCCGGCGGGCCGGCCGACAAGGCGGGCCTGAAGCGCGGCGACGTGATCCAGAGCTTCAACGGCCGGCCGGTCGCGCGGCCGCGCGACCTGTCGATCGCGGTCGCGGGCACGAAGGTCGGCGACACGGTGCCGGTCGAGGTCCTGCGCGAAGGCAAGACCGTGACGCTCAAGGCCAAGATCGAGAAGCTCGCGGCGTCGTCCGAAGAGCAGGCGCACGGCGGCGGCGGCGAGAACGCCGGCGGCGCGGAGTCACTGGGCCTGCAGGTCACCGACCTCGACGACGACCTGCGCCAGCAGCTCGGCTTGAAGGACGCCAAGGGCGCCGTGATCGCGGGCGTCGAGCCGGGCAGTCCCGCGGCCGACGCCGGCCTGCGCCCCGGCGACCTGGTCGTCGAGGTCGACCGCAAGCCCGCCCACAGCGCCGACGAGGTCGACAAGCTGGTCAGCCAGGCGGGCGACTCGGTGCTGTTCCTGGTGAGGCGCGGCGACGGCACGCTGTTCGTCGCGGTGAACCGGAAGGGCTAGCGAGTCACTTCTCGCGCTCCCAGCGCCTGCGCTGGCGTTCGCCGGTCTCGCGCTCCGCGCCCTGGTCCGACGGCAGGTAGAAGCGCTCGTCGCGGATGTCGTCGGGCAGATACTGCTCGCGCACGAAGTGACCCGGAGCGTCGTGCGGGTAGCGGTAGCCCTTGCCGTAGCCGAGCTCGCGCAGGAGCTGCGTCGGCGCGTTGCGCAGCGGCAGCGGCACGGGCAGGGCGCCGCGCTCGCGCGCGACCTCGGAGGCGCGGCTGATCGCGAGCAGGCTGGCGTTGCTCTTGGGCGCGCACGCCAGATAGGTCGTGGCCTGCGACAGGATCAGCTGGCCCTCGGGCAGACCCACGCGATCGAACGCCTCGGCCGCGGCGGTCGCGACCAGAAGACCCAGCGGGTCCGCGTTGCCCACGTCCTCGGACGCGAAGATCATGAGCCGGCGCAGGATGAAGCGCGGCTCCTCGCCGCCTTCCAACATGCGCGCCAGCCAGTAGACCGCCGCGTCGGGGTCACTGCCGCGCAGGCTCTTGATGAAGGCCGAGATGACGTCGTAGTGCGCCTCGCCGCCCTTGTCGTAGTCGGGCAGGCGTGACTCGAAGGCCGCGGCCACGTCGTCGCGAGAGATCTCCCCGCGCGCGCGGTCCGCCGCCGACTCGAGCAGGCCGAGCGCGCGGCGCGCGTCGCCCTGGGCGAGCCGCGCGATCAGCTCGAGCGCCTCGGGCGTCGAGCGGACTCCGCGCCCGCCCAGGCCCCGCTCGCGGTCGGCCAGGGCCCGGCTCACGATGCGGGTCAGCAGTGACTCGTCGAGCGCGCGCAGGGTGAAGATGCGCGCGCGCGAGCGCAGCGCGGGAATCACCTCGAACGAGGGGTTTTCGGTGGTGGCGCCGAGCAGCACCACCGTGCCCCGCTCCACGTGCGGCAGGAGCGCGTCCTGCTGCGCTTTGTTGAAGCGGTGGATCTCGTCGACGAACAGCGCCGTCCGCCGGCCGCGCCGCCGTTCGTCCTCGGCGCGCGCGATCTCCTCGCGCAGCTCCTTCACGCCCGACAGCACGGCCGAGATCGAGGCGAAGCGCAGGCCCGCGCGCTCGGCGAGCAGCCGCGCCAGGGTGGTCTTGCCCGAGCCCGGCGGCCCCCAGAAGATGCACGACGGCAGCTTCGCGCCTGACTCGAGCACGGGGCCGAGCGGTCCGCCGGGGCCGAGCAGATGCTCCTGGCCCTCGAACTCCTCGAGTGTCCGGGGCCGCATGCGCTCCGCCAGAGGTGCGTCGGCGGGAACCTGGGCTGTGACCGGCGGTTCGCGCGGGAACAGCTCGTCCATCGCGAGAGCTTAGCTTGCTTGCCCCCGCCGGACGCGGGGCCTATCGTCGCGGGCCGCATGGGGGGCTGGAAGCGAATCGCGCTCACCGTGAAGGCCGGCCAGGCCGGCGCGGGCCCGCTCGTGGGCCGGCTCGCGGCGCTCGCGCGCCGGCGCGGGCTCGACGTGGTGCTCGACACCAACGCCGCGACTCACCTGGGTGAGTCGGGCGGCCGCAGCCTGGAAGAGGTCGCGGCCCACGCGGACTTACTCGTGGTGCTGGGCGGCGACGGCTCGGTGCTCGCGGCCGTGCGCGCGATCGGCGCCCGGCCCGTGGCGGTGCTCGGCGTGAACCTGGGTCACCTGGGCTTTCTCACCGACGTGAGCCCCGCGGAAGCCGAGCCCGCGCTCGAGGCGGCGCTGCGCGGCGACTTCGCGCTGGTCGAGCGCTCGCGCTTCGAGGTCACTCACTCGCGCGACGGGCGCGAGCTGCTGCGCGGGCTGGTGCTGAACGACGCGGTGATCACCAAGGGCTCGGCGCTCGCGCGCCTGATCGAGCTCGAGGCGCTGGTCGACCACAAG
>DATKAO010000161.1 GCA_035498015.1 Myxococcota bacterium | reverse complement strand
GCGTGCCGCCGCTGCTCGGCCCGTTCGTCGAGAAGGAGTGAGCGTGGAGCCCTTCGTCGCGCTGATGCGGCGCTACTGCATCGACTACACGAACTCGCACGACCAGAGCGTGTGCGACGAGATCATGGCGCCCGAGTACGTCGTGCACATCTCGGGCTGGAGCCTCCCGCGCGACGCGATGTACAAGCCGGCGGTGACCCGCGTGTTCGAGCGCTTCCCCGGCTTGCAGCTCCAGGTTCACGAGCTCGTGACGAACGGCGAGCGCCTGGCCATGCGCTTCAGCGAGCACGGCGCCGCGGTCGACGCGGGCGGTCGGCTCGCCGCCTGGGGCGGGATTGGCCTGTACCGCTGGGACGGGAAGATGCTGCTCGAGAACTTCGTCGAGCAGGACTTCGCCGCGCAGGAGGAGCAGCTGGCCACCGGCGTGCCCGCGCCGCTCGAGCCGGCGCACCTCGACCCGTGGCAGACCACGCGCGCCGAGCCGGCGAGCCCGGGCGCGGAGGCGGTCGTGCGCGCGTGGCTCGCCAAGGGCGACCTCCGCGCCGCGGCGGACGCGGTGGTCGACGGCTCGTGGTACGGCGCGGATGCGCCGTCGCCACTCGAGATCGAGGCGGTCGACGTGAACGTGCTGTTCTCCGCAGGCGCGCGCGTCGCCTTCCACGCCACGCAGCGCGGCCGCTTCCGCGGCCAGCTCCCCGGCGCGGATCCGGCGTGGGTCGGGCGGGCGACGGCGCTGCGCTGTGCGGGGATCGCGCGCGTCGAGGGCGGCGAGGTTCGCGCGGTCCGCGTGATCACGGACCGCCTGGGCGCGCGCGCCGCGCTCGCGCAGAGCGCCGGCTGAGCGCGCGCGACCCGATGGCGCGCTCGCCGAGCTTTCTCGTCCGGCTGTCGCTCCGGGCGTGGCTCGCCGACTTGCGCGGCGCCGGCGCGAAGGCGGAGCGGCATGTCCGGCGCCTCGTCTGGGCGGCGCTGCAGGGCCGCGCGCGCGAGGTCAGCTTCGAGCGCGACGGCATCCACTGGACGGTGCCGGTCGGCCGCTTCTCGGTCGCGGCCAACTGCTTCGTGGAGGGCGCCCACCAGTCGCGCGAGATCCGCGCCGTGCTCGCCTGGGTCGCGCGCACCGGCCGCCTCGCGCAGCCGCGCGGCGCGGTGATCGACATCGGCGCGAACCTCGGCTCGCCCGGCATCCCGCTCGCGCGCGCGACGGGTCTGCGCGTCGTCTCGGTCGAGCCCGTGCCCGCGACCCACGCGTACCTGCGCCGGAACGTCGAGCAGAACGGCCTGTCGGCGCAGGTCGCGGCGGTGAACGCGGCGATCTCCACCGCGCGCGGCACGCTCGAGATGGTCGTGCACGACGACCCCGCGCGCTCCGAGGCGGTCACCGGCGGCGCGCAGGGCTTCGGCGCGGGCTCGAGCGGAGGCGCGCGTGTGCAGGTCCCGGCGATTCCGCTCGACGAGCTCGTCGCGGAGCAGGGCATCGCGCCCGCGGAGGTGGCCTTGGTGTGGAGCGACACGCAGGGCCACGAGCAGCAGGTGATCGAGAGCGGCAAGGCGCTCTGGGCGGCCGGCGCGCCGCTCTTCGTCGAGCTCTGGCCGCCCGGGCTGTCCGCGCACGGCGGCGTCGACGCGTTCGTCGCCACCGCGCGCAGCCACTTCGCGGGCTACGTCCTCCGCGACGATCTGCTCGCGAGCGGAAACGCGGCGCAGGTCCGCGAGATGGCGTCTCTGCCCGCGACCCTGGCCGCGCTCCGCGACGAGCACACCGACGCGCTCTTCCTACCGGCCAGCACGAGATGACAGGCGCACCCGCCGGCAGCCGCGCGAGCGCGGCCACGCGGCGCGGGGCCCGAGCCGGGTCGCCCGGCTGCTCCGCCAGGCCGCGCAGCGCGCGAGCGGCGGGCTTGGTCGGGGCGCCCGGATTTGAACCGGGGACCTTCTGAACCCCATGCCGTTTCGGGCACGAAGCGCGGGTGAGGTGCGATGAGCCGTCGTGAGGAATCTCGCGGGGTTGGCTCGGGTTCTGGGAAGTCGTGGTGAGGCCCGAATAGGTCCGGAAAACGGATCTCACCCACTTCCCACACAGCGAAAGTGACACCGTTCCGTGTTATCTACTCCGAGGCTCTCTGGCGGACGTGGACCTCGGTGCTGGACCAGATGAGTGCGACGAGCCAGAAGAGGCTTCCCACGCCGAGGCCGACCAGTGCTGCGGAGTGATCATCACCAGTCTTGCCACAACCGCCCAAGAGCGCGCCCGCACGCGCG
>DATKAO010000160.1 GCA_035498015.1 Myxococcota bacterium | reverse complement strand
GAAGGTCGAGCTGCCGGGCGTCGACTTCCTGTTCGAGAAGAAGATCCAGGGCTCGAGCATGGGCTCGAACCGCTTCCGCACCGACATGCCGAAGTACGTCGACATGTACCTGAACGGGAAGCTCAACCTCGACGACATGGTCTCGAAGCGGATCAAGCTGGAAGACGTGAACGACGCCTTCGCCGCGCTCGAGAAGGGCGAGGTCGCGCGCCAAGTCATCATGATGTGAGGAGTCGTCGAGGTGCAAGCGAAGCGCGCAGCGAGCCGAAGGCGAGCGAAGTCGGGTGGCGAGGCTTCGCCTCGCCGGGACCCGTAAGGATGGAAGTACCTCTACTCGTCGACGACTTCCTGCGCCGGCCGGCGCTGCTGTACCCGGAGAAGGTCGCGGTCGTCGACGGGTCGCGCCGCTTCACCTATCGCCAGTTCCAGGCGCGCGTGAACCAGCTCTCGCACGCGTTGCTCCGGCTGGGCGTCGCGCCGGGCGACCGGGTCTGCATCCTGTCGCCCAACTCGCACTTCTTCCTGGAGAGCTTCTACGGCACCAGCCAGATCGGCGCGATCCTGGTGCCGCTCAACTACCGGCTCACCGCGGCGGACCACGAGTACATCCTGAACCACGCCGGTGTCAGGACCGTGCTGGTCGACTGGGAGTACACCGCGGTCGTCGACGAGATCCGCCCCACCCTGAAGACGGTGCGCGACTGGATCGTCGCCAAGGACGAGGGCGAGACGGCGAAGGGCTGGCTCGACTGGAACGAGCTCGTCGCGCGCGAGTCCGACGCGGCGCCGCCGCCCGTACCGCGCTTCGAGAACGACGTGGTCTCGATCAACTACACGTCGGGCACCACGGCGCGGCCGAAGGGCGTGATGCTCACGCACCGAAACTGCTACATCAACGCGTACACGCTGGTGAGCCACCTGCGCGTGTCGCACGACGACGTCGAGCTGTGGACCCTGCCGATGTTCCACTGCAACGGCTGGGGCGGCGTGTACGCGCTCACCGGCATGGGCGGCACCCACGTGGTGCTGCGCGGGATCGACGGCGCGAAGATCTACCAGCTGATCGCGCAGGAGGGCGTCACGTTCGCGTGCATGGCGCCCGCGGTGCTGCGCACGATCCTCGACTACCCCGAGAAGAGCAAGCACGCGATTCGCACACGGCCCCGCTTCACCGTCGCGGGCGCGCCGCCGCCGGCCGCGTTCATCGAGCGGCTCGAGACCGAGCTCGGCTGGGACTTCATCCAGATCTACGGGCTCACCGAGACCGCGCCCGTGCTGACCGTGTCGATGCCCGACCACGCCACGAAGAAGGACGACTGGCCGCGGCGCTCGCGCGCAGGTGTGCCCGCGATCGGCGTCGAGATCGCCGTGCTCGATGGCGACGCCAAGCCCGTGCCCAAGGACGGCGTGTCGGTCGGCGAGGTCTGCGCGCGCTCGAACGTGGTGTTCAAGGGCTACTGGGAGCAGCCAGACGAGACCAACAAGGCGATCCACGGCGGCTACTTCCACACCGGCGACCTGGCGGTCTGGGACGAGCTCGGCTCGATCCACATCGTGGACCGCGCGAAGGACGTGATCATCTCGGGCGGCGAGAACATCAGCTCGCCCGACATCGAGGCCGCACTCTACAAGCACCCCGCGGTGGTCGAGTGCGCGGTGATCGGCGTGCCGCACGAGAAGTGGGGCGAGACACCGAAGGCGCTGGTCGTGCTGAAGAGCGGGACGAAGCTCACCGAGGCCGAGCTGATCGCGTTCTCGCGCGAGCACCTCGCGCACTTCAAGTGCCCCACCTCGGTCGAGTTCCTCGACGCGCTGCCGCGCACCGCGACCGGCAAGCTGCAGAAGTTCCTGCTGCGCGAGAAGTACTGGAAGGGCGGAAGGCGCGTGAACTGAGTCGGCGCTGCCGTTCAGCGCGGTGCGAGCGGCGTCAGCTTCTCGATCAACGCGCGCTGGAACGCTTCGGGCGCTTCGATCGGGACGAAGTGCCCGGCTTCGTCGAACCAGACGATCTCGACGTGCGGCGCCTCGAGCGTTGCGGCCCATTCTTCGACCAGCGGATACGGCGTGTTCCAGTCGTGCCGCCCACTGAACAGGAAGACGGGCACCTCCAGCCGGCGGATCTGCGCGAGCGCGTCGAAGTCGTCCAGCCCGGCAAACAGCCGATCGAGCGAGCTGCGCAGGCAGGAGAAGAAGCGGAGGCGCGTCCCGAGCGTGTACTCGCGGCCGAAGAGCGCCGCGGGCAGCGCCTCGCTCGCGCGTTTTGCGGCGTAGATGCTGCCGCCATATCTGCCGAGCCATTGGCGCTGCACTGCCAGCTCTCGGCCGGTCGGGTAGGGCGGGTGGATCGTCGCGAGCTCGGCGAGCGCAGCGGCGTCGCCGCGCCGTTTCGCCTCGTCCACCACGAACTGGTACGAGAGCTGCTCGTTCCGGAGACCGCTCACGACCTGGCCGAGGCCCACGTAGGCCAGGAACAAGTCGGGGCGCCGTTGCACGGCGAGTGCCCCGACGACGCTGCCCCAGGAGTGACCGAGCAGGAAGATCCTGCCGCCGCCGAAGCGCTGCGCGAGCCGCTCCGAGAGCTCGATCGCGTCGGCGACGATCTGCTCGCGGGTCAAGCTCGCGAAGTCGGTGCCGGCGCAGGAAGCGCCGGCGCCGCGCTGATCCCAGTGCACCACCACGAAGTGGCGCTCGAGCTGATCCGAGTAGCCAGGAGCGAGCGGCAGCTGCGCGAACCCCGGTCCGCCGTGCAGATAGAGCAGCACCGGCTTCGTGCGGTCGCGACCGCGGAGCAGGATCGTCTGCGCGACGCCGCCCAGCGAGATGCGCTCCAGAGCGGCAATCGCGTTCGGCCCTTCGATCGGCGCGGTCGCTGCGGGCAGCAGTGCCCAGAGCACGAGCGCGAGCGCGAGCGCGGCGAGCAGGACGCCGAGCGCCCTGAGCGTGAAGCGCACGATCCGCACGCGGCGGAAGCTAGCGCCCGGGCCGAAGGGCGCCCCGGTCCGCTACCATGAACGGATGCTGAAGACGCTCGCTCTCGCCCTTCTGCTCGCGGCTCTCGCCGCGGATTCTGCCGCGCCGGACTGGACCCTGCAGGGCTCCGACGGCAAGACCTACACCTCCGCGTCGCTCGCGGGGAAGCGCGGCTACGTGCTGGCCTGGTTCCCGAAGGCGTTCACCGGCGGCTGCACGACGGAGCTCGAGTCGCTGCGCGACGCGCAGGCCGAGCTCGCAAAGTTCGATGCCGACGTGTTCATGGTCAGCTTCGACGCGCCGGAGAAGAACGCGGACTTCGCGAAGTCGCTGAAGGCGAACCTGGTGCTCTTGTCGGACACCAAGGGCGACGTCGCGTCGGCCTTCGGCGTCTCGAACCTCGGCGGCATGTACGCCAAGCGCTGGACCTTCTACGTCGACAAGGACGGCGTGGTCCGCTTCGTCGACCAGAAGGTGAACACGGCGACGGCGGGGCCGGACATCGCCGCGAAGCTGGCGGAGCTGGACTTTCCCAAGAAGCCCTAGCCCGACTGACTTCGCTCGCGTGCGGCTCGCTGCGAGCGGCTTTGCCGCTTGCTTCCTCGCTCGGGACGGCCCTCACTCGGCCTAGCGTTGGAGCTGAGTCTGGGTCTGGCCCCGCGCGCCCTGCGCCTGCACGCCCCAGGCTTCGCCCGTCGCGAGCCGGGTCATCTTCACCTGCACCTCGAGCTCGTGCTGGAACGGGCCGTGGTACAGGCCGCGCAGCGGCAGCACGTCGTCGTAGTCGCGGCCGTGGCCGATCTTCACGTGACGCGCGCCGACGGCGAGGCGGTTGGTCGGGTCGAGCGGCCACCAGCCGACGCCGGGCAGGGCGACCTCGACCCACGAGTGCGTCTGCACCACCACCTCGCCGCGCTGCGGCTCCGCGCTCTGGTCGCCGCGCGCCGCGAACAGGTAGCCGGAGACATAGCGCGCGGGGAGCCGCACCGCGCGGCACAGCGCGATCAGGAAGTGCGCGAAGTCCTGGCACACCCCGCGGCGCGAGCGCTGCAGCTCGTTCACGTCGATGCCGACGTGGGTCGAGCCGGGCGCGTACGAGAAGCTCTTCGCCACGTGCGCGGCCAGCGCGCAGCCGATCGCGGAGGCGTCGTCTCCACACGGGCCCGCGACGTCGCACGCCTCGCGGCGCAGTCCCTCCGCGAAGTCGGTGTGCGCGCTCGGCACCAGGTACTCGTGGTGGACCTCGGCGAAGCGCGGCTCGCGCAGCGAATGCTTCGAGTCCGGCGGCTCCGCGCGCGCCTCGCCGTGCATGGCCACGCGCATCTCGGCCAGCACCTCGAGCTCGCGGTGCGGGCGCGCCACGCCGAACAGATCCACGCGCGTGCCGAAGTAGTCGCTGTACGACACCACGCGCGCCGCCGGCGCGATCGACAGCTTGTAGCTGAGCAGGATCTGGCGGTCGTCGCTGCAGGGGCTGGCGCGCAGCACGTTGTGCGAGTCCCAGACCGCCTGCGGATAGCGGAACAGCGTGCGGTAGCGGATCTCGAACAGCTCCATCACGCCAGCTCCGACCCGAAGATGTGTCGCTGCGGCGCGGGCCCGCTCGCGAAGAAGCTCTCCTCGACCAGCTCTGCGACCTCCCAGATGCCGGCCTGCGCGCGGTCGAGCACGCCGCGTTCGCCGAAGGCGCGCAGCTCGTCGGCGTCCTGGTACTCGAGCTCGGCACGAATCCGGCCCAGGCAGCGGCGCGGCCGCGCGATCGCTGCGCCGCCCTCGAGCTGCGCGAGCAGGTTGTCCGCGCCGCGCACGCAGAACAGCACGCTGCGCGGGAAATCGGGCGCCAGCAAGAGGAACGCGACCACCCGCGCCGGATCGATCTCCGCACCGTGCGCGCGCGTGTAGGCCTCGAGCGCCGACACCGAGTTCAGCACCAGTACGAAGTCGTGGAAGGCGCCGCGCGCCTGGCGGCGCGCCGTGCGCACGCGCAGCATCCGGCAGGTCATCTCGGCGCGCTCGATCAGCCGGCCGAGCAGGAGGAACCGGTACGGGTCCGAGCGCGGCATCGTCTCGGAGCCCGCGCCCGCGATCATCTGGCAGCGGGTGCGGATCTCGCGGTAGAGCTCGTACGGCTGCGCGGCGAGCTCGGACTCGAGGTCGCGCGCGCGCAGCTCGAGGAAGCACGCGTTCAGCGCCTCCCACAGCTCGGTCGAGAGGTGCTCGCGCACAGTGCGCGCGTTGTCGCGCGCGCGCGCGATCGCGGCGATGATCGAGCTCGGCTGCGCGGGATCCGCGACCAGGAACTGCGCCACCGCGCGCGCCGAGATCTCCGGGTGCGCGGCGTAGAACGGGTGCGCGAGGTGCAGCGCCTCGAGCAGCGTGCGCCACGCCGACTCCTCGTCGGCCGAGCCGCCCTCGAGCAGCCCGTGGTAGGTCACGTCGAGCATGCGCGCGGTGTCCTCGGCGCGCTCCAGGTAGCGGCCGGCCCAGAACAGGTCCTCGGCGTGGCGCGCGAGCATCAGCGCGTTCCCGTCTCTTCGAGGACCCAGGTGTCCTTCGAGCCGCCGCCCTGCGACGAGTTCACCACGAACGAGCCGCGCCGCAGCGCCACCCGCGTGAGCCCGCCCGGGAACACCTCCGTGCTCGAGCCGGTCAGGATGAACGGGCGCAGGTCGATGTGGCGCGCCTCGAGCTTGCCGTCGACGAAGGTCGGGTGGCTGGAGAGCTGCACCAGCTCCTGCGCGATGAAGCCGCGCGGGTCGCGCTCGATCTCCTTGCGGCTGATCTCGAGCTGGTCGGCGGTCGCCTGCGG
>DATKAO010000159.1 GCA_035498015.1 Myxococcota bacterium | reverse complement strand
GCCGTCCCTGCCGCTCCCGCGCCCGAGATGACGATTCTGAGCCGGGGCAGCTTCTGGCGTGTGAGCCGCAGGGCGTTCAGCAGGGCCGCCAGCACCACCACCGCCGTACCGTGCTGGTCGTCGTGCATGACGGGAATCGGCAGCGTCTCGACGAGCCGCCGCTCGATCTCGAAGCACTCGGGCGCCGCGATGTCCTCGAGCTGGATCGCGCCGAACGACGGCGCGATCTGGGTCACCGTGTCGACGAAGGTGCGCGGGTCGCGGGTGGGGATCAGGATCGGGATGCCCGAGAGGCCGGCGAAGCGGTCGAGCAGCACCGCCTTGCCCTCCATCACCGGCAGACCGGCGTGCACGCCGATGTTGCCGAGCCCGAGCACGGCCGTGCCGTTGGTGACGATGGCCACGGTCCGGCCCAGCGCCGTGTAGTCCCAGACCTTCTCGGGGTGGGCGAAGATCTCGTTCGCCACCGTCGCGACGCCCGGCGTGTAGATCATCCGCATGTCGCCGATCCGCTCGACCGGCACCGTGGAGCGCATGCGGATCTTTCCCGAGCGGTGCACGTCGAGCACCGGATCGCGGACCGACTCGATCGTGATTCCGTCGAGCGGCGCCACGTTCTCGCGCAGCCGCTCGAGTTGCGCGTCGTCGTCGACGTAAAGCTCGAAGTCGCGCACGGTGAACTCGCCCACGATGCGCAGCTTGGTGATGTCGCCGATGTTGGCGCCGACCTCGCCGAGGGCCTGGGCAAGCTTGCCGAGGTGGCCGGGCTGATCGCGGATCAGCGCGCGGAGGATACGGACTTTCTTCGGGCCGCCTCTCACGGGACTCCGACTCCGATGGGGGTCGCGTTGGCTGGACTGCGCAGGGGGAGGGAGTGCGAAGCCGAAAGTAGAGGATCCAAGGGGGTGCTGCTACGGTCCGCAGACGGGGGGAACGGTGCGCGGATTCGACACCTTGAGGGAGTGGCTGCGCGTTCCGCGCGGTCTGTCGCTGCCGCGCTGGGTGGCGGCGCGGCTGTCCGCGCCCGTCGCCCGCGAGCTGGAGCTGCGGCGGGGTACGCCCCTCGAGGACGTGACGTTCGGCGTGCTCGACCTCGAGACGACGGGCCTGTCCTCGCAGCGCGACCGGATCCTCGAGATCGGCCTGGTGGTGCTGCGCCGCGGGCGCGTGCTGGCGCGCTTCGAGAGCCTGGTCGACGTGGGCGAGCCGCTGCCGTCGGGAATCGTCGCGCTGACCGGCATCCGCGACGAGCTGCTGGAGGGCGCGCCCGAGGAGGCGGCGGCGGTGGCCCGCGTGGCGGCGCTCCTGTCCGCGCACGGCGTGGACGTGCTGGTCGCGCACAACGCGCGCTTCGACCGCGGCTTCTTCGCGCGCGCGTGGCGCGCTCACGAGCGGCCCGAGCCGCTGCCGCCGTTCCTGTGCTCGGTGCGCGCGGCGCGCCGGCTCGTCGCGGCGCCGCGCTACGGCCTCGACACGTTGGTCGCCCAGCTCGCGATCGCGCCGCGCGCGCGCCACCGCGCGCTGGGCGACGCCGAGATGACCGCGGACCTGTGGATCGAGCTCGTCGCGCGCGCGCGGCTGCAGGGCTTCCACACGCTCGAGGCGCTGCGCGGCGTGGCGGGCGTCGGCCCGCGCCGGCCGCGGCGCCGGCGCGTGCACGTGGTGGAGCTGACCGCGTGAAGCGCGCCGCACTCGTCGCGCTCCTGCTGACCGGGCTCGCGGCGCCTGCGCGGGCGCGCGCCGCCGAGCCCGAGGCGCGCCCGATCGTGGTCGACCCCGGCCACGGCGGCGCCGACTTCGGCGCGAAGGGCGCGGGCGGCCTGCTCGAGAAGGACCTCACGCTCGCCGTCGCGCGCAAGCTCGCCGCCGAGCTGCGCGCGCGGAAGCTCCCCGTGCTGCTGACGCGCAATAGCGACGTATTCATACCGCTCGCCGAGCGCACCGCGATCGCGAACCGCGCGCACGCGGCGCTCTTCATCTCGATCCATGGCAACTCGGCGCCCGAGGCCGAGATCGCCGGCTGCGAGACGTACTTCCTCTCGGTCGAGGCGAGCGATGACGAGGCGATGCGCGTGGCGCTCGCCGAGAACGACGTGTTCGGGCAGGCCGGCACCGCCGCCGACAGCCGCGACGTGGTCGGCCAGGTGCTGGGCGACCTGATCCGCACCGAGCACCTGCGCGAGTCGAGCGACCTGGCCGCGACGATCCAGCGCAGCCTGGCGAAGATCCCGGGCGCGGAGAGCCGCGGCGTGAAGCAGGCGCCGTTCGCCGTGCTCACGGGCACGAACATGCCCGCGGCGCTGGTCGAGATCGGCTTCGTCACCAACGCGGCCGAGGCGAAGCGGCTCGCGCAGAAGGACATGCAGGCGAAGCTCGCCAAGGCGCTGGCTACGGCGCTCGTCGAGGCGATGGGGCAGAATCGCGAGCTCGAGGTATCCCGGAAGGAGCCATGAACCGCGGCGACGGACGCGCGCACGACGAGCTGCGCAAGGTCGAGATCGATCTCGGCTTCACGGAGAACCCCGCCGGCTCGGTGCTGATCCGCACCGGCCGCACGATGGTCCTGTGCACCGCGACGATCGAGAAGTCCGTGCCGGGCTGGCTGCGCGGCTCGGGCAGGGGCTGGGTCACCGCCGAGTACAGCATGCTGCCCGGCTCGACCGACACGCGCAGCGAGCGCGAGGCGCAGAAGGGCAAGCTCTCCGGCCGCACCCAGGAGATCCAGCG
>DATKAO010000158.1 GCA_035498015.1 Myxococcota bacterium | reverse complement strand
GGCCGGCAGGCGACCCCCCGCCGCCGCAGCTCGAGGTCAGCTCGAGCGAGGCCGAGAGTGACTTCGCCGACCACCCGGGTCACTTGTACGCGCTGGCACTTCCGCCGGGGCGCTGGGTCGTCGAGCCGATCCCGGTCGGTCTGCTCTTGGACTGGGGCGAGCCGCCGTGGCGGCCCGACGTCACGGTCGCCGCGGGCGAGGTCGTCTACGCCGGCGAGGCGTACGTTCTCTCGGCGTGCTGGCTTCCGCGCCTGGAGATCCACGACCAGATGGCTCGCGATCTCGCGCTCCTGCGCGCGAAGAACCCGGCGTTCGACGCGAGCCGGGTCGAGAAACGCCTGCTGCGCTTCCGCAACCTCGACGGCGCCTGACTCTTAGGAGCCCTTCGCGGCCTTCACCGCGCCGACCAGCGCGGGCACGATCTCGAACAGGTCGCCGACGATCCCCACGTCGGCGACCTCGAAGATCGGCGCGTCGGCGTCCTTGTTGATGGCGATGATGAAGTTCGAGCTCTTCATGCCGACCAGGTGCTGGATCGCGCCCGAGATACCGACCGCGACGTAGAGCTTGGGCGAGACGATCTGGCCCGAGCTGCCGACCTGGTACTCGTGCGGGAGCCAGCCCGCATCGACCACCGGGCGCGACGCGCCCATCTGCGCGCCGAGCGCCTCGACCAGGGGCTTGAGCACCGCGTCGAAGTTCTCGGGCTTCTGCAGGCCGCGGCCGCCCGAGACGATGATCTCGGCCTTGGTCAGGTCGTGACCGCCGGCCGGCGCAACGCGGATCTCGACGAACTTGGTGCGGACATCGCCGCCCACGCCGTCGAGCTTCGCGACCGAGCCCGAGTCACTGCCGGTGTAGGCCTCGGCGGCGCCGGGCTGCACCGTGGCGATGCGCGGCGTGCCGCTCACGCGCAAGCGCGCGTCGAACTTGGCGTTGAACATGCGGCGCACGAACACGAGCTCGCCGCCGTCCGGCTCGATCCGGATCACGTCGCTCACGATGCCGCAGTCGAGCCTGGCCGCGAGCGCGCCCGCGATGTCCCAGCCGATGGGCGTGTTCGAGATCAGGATCAGCTCGGGCTTCTCGCTCTCGACCGCCTTGCCGATGGCGCGCGTCCAGCCGTCGAGGTTGTAGTTCGCCAGTGACCCGTCGTCGGCCAGCAGCACCTTGCCGCCACCCTTCTTCGCCAGGTCTTCCGCCACCCCGCCCACGCCGGAGCCGATCACGAGCGATACGACCTCGCCCCCGAGCTTGCGCGCCAGGGTCACGAGCTCGAGCGTCGACTCGCGCAGCGCGCCCTTCTGGATTTCCGCGACGATCAGTGTCTTTGCCATCAGAGCAGCCCCAGCTCCTTGACCTTGCCCACGAACTTCTGTGCGACCTCGTCCTTCGAGCCCGAGAGGATCTCCGCGCCCGCGCCTTTGGGAGGGGTGTAGATCTTCTCGATCTTCGTCTTGGGCGCGACCGCGCCCGCGGAGAGACCGACGTCGGCGAGTGACTTCTTGTCGAGCGGCTTCTTCTTGGCCTGCATGATGCCCTTGAGCGAGGCGTAGCGGACCTCGTTCATGCCGGTCTGCGCGGTCAAGAGACACGGCAGCGGCAGCTTCACGACCTCGAGCGCGCCGCCCTCGAGCTCGCGCTCGACCTCGACCTGGCCGCCGTCGACCTTGGCCGACACGATGCCGGTCGCATGCGGCACGCCGAGCAGCGCCGCGAGCATCGGGCCCGTGAGGGAATAGTTGGTGTCGTCCGACATCAGACCCATGAGCACGAGGTCGGCCTTCTCGGCCTTCGCCACCGCCGCCACGGTCTTGGCGATGGTGAGTGAGTCGGCGCCGGCCAGGCCGTCGTCCCAGACCTGGACCGCACGGTCGGCGCCCATGCCCAGCGCCGTGCGCAGTGACTGCTGCACGCGGTCCGGCCCCACGGTCACGACCACGACCTCGGTCGCGGGGTCCTTGTCCTTGGCCCGCAGCGCCTCTTCCAGCGCGTAGTTGTCGTAGTCGTTGATCTCGAACTTGATGTTCGCGTCCGAAATCCACTTGCCGTCGGGCGCGAGCTCGAGCCGCGCATCCTTGTGCGGCACTTGCTTCAGGCAGACGAGGATCTTCATGAGGGGCAAAACTCCGTGCGAAGGGTCCGTACGAATGGGGTGCCCGTGGCACGCCCAAAGGGGGTCGCGGCGCACTCTAAGGCAGGGGGCGCGTCCCGTGCAACTTCGCTGGGGGCGGCCCTCGCTCGCCCCGCCCTAACCGCCCATCAGCTCCCGCCACGTCTCCAGATCGGGGATCCGCAGATAGGCGTTCATGCGCTTGGTCTCGGCCAGGGTGCGGTGCGGGCCGCCGCCGTAGTCGTGACCGGGGTAGAGCACGGTGTCGTCCGGCAGCGACGCGAGCTTGCGCAGGCTGTTGAACATCTCGTCGGGGTCGCTGCCCGGCAGGTCGACGCGGCCGCAGCCCTGGATGAAGAGCGTGTCGCCCGACACCAGGGCGTTCTTCACGCGGAAGCACTGTGACCCGGGCGTGTGACCCGGCGTGTGCAGGAACTCGATCTCGACGTTCCCGATCCGCACCACGTCGCCGCTGTCGACCGGCGCCAGGTCGGTCTCGGAAATGCCGGTGACTTTGCGCACACCGTCCGCCTCGTGGCGGTTGGCGTAGATCTTCATGCCCTTGAGCTCGAGCAGCTCCGACAGGCCTTCGATCGTCTGGCCCATCATGCGGCCGCCGACGTGGTCGGGGTGGTAGTGGGTCACGAGCGCGCACACCGGCTCGAGCCCCTGCTTGCGCACGTGCTCGACGATGCCCGACACGTTCCAGGCGGGATCGACGAGCGCGACCTCGCGCGTGGCGCGCGAGCCGACGGCATAGACGAAGTTCTGCATCGGTCCGCACTCGATCTGCTCGAGGAAAAGCTCGTCGTCCATGTGGTATTACCCTGGGGCGGGAGAGGGGCCATGTCAAACGGCAAGACGCGCGCGGTGATCGTCGGTGTGGGACAAGTCAGGAACCGGCCGGGGCTCGACTCGGCCGAGTGGAATCCGCTCGAGCCGGCGCGACTCATGGCCACGTCGCTCGAGCGCGCCGCGGCGGATGCGGGTCGGCCGGAGCTCTTGCGCGAGGCCGACTTCGTGGGCGCCATCCCGCCCATGGCCTGGTCGTACGACGACCTGCCGGGGCGCGTCGCGGAGCTCGTCGGCGCGCAGCCGCGCGAGAAGCTCGAGCCGCCGGGCGGCGGCGAGGGCCCGATCCTGTTGCTCGACGACGTGGCGACGCGCATCGCCGACGGTGAGCTCGAGCTGGCGCTGATCGCCGGCGCCGAGTGTGTCTACAGCCGCCGCCGTGCGCGCGCCGAGAGCAAGAAGCTCGACTGGACGCCGGGCGGCGAGGGCCTGCCGCGCTTCGTGGGCAAGATGAAGCCGTTCGCCAACGCGCTCGAGCTGCGCCACGGCATGCGCCAGCCGGTCGACATGTATCCGCTGTACGAGAACGCGCTGCGCGCGAAGGCGGGCCGCTCGATCGAGTCACACCAGAAGCACGTGTCCGAGCTCATGGCGAGATACTCGGAAGTCGCGGTGCGCAATCCCTTCTCGTGGTTCCCCGAGCCGCGCACGGCCGAGGAGATCCGCACGGTCGGCCCCAAGAACCGCTGGATCGGCTTCCCGTACCCGAAGCTCATGAACGCCATCATGGAGGTCGACCAGGGCGCGGCCGCGATCGTGATGAGCGAGCGCGCCGCCGACCGGCTCGGCATCGCCAAGCAGAAGCGAGTCACTTTCCTGGGCGGCGCCAGCGCCACCGACGGCTGGAGCGCGGCGGAACGCGTCGACCTCACCTCGAGCCCCGCGTACCGCGCAGCGGCGCGCGCCTCGCAGGCCTGGGCGGGCATCTCGGTCGGCGACGTGGACCTGTTCGACCTGTACTCGTGTTTCCCGTGCGCCGTCGAGTTCGCGCTCGACGCGCTGGGACTCACGACCACCGACCGGCGCAGCCCCACGCAGACCGGCGGGCTCGCGCACCACGGCGGCCCGGGCAACAACTACGCCATGCACGGGCTCGCGAACACCGTGCTCGGGCTGCGCGCCGGGCGCGGCCGCGTGGGCTGGGTGTCGGGGCTCGGCATGAGCGCGACCAAGCACGCGATCGCCGTGCTCTCGACCGACCCGGCGCGCATCGCGGGCTCCGCCGGCCGCGCCAGCCGCGAGTCACTCACGCCAGAGGACTTCGAGGGCCCGGCGCTGGTCGACTCGCCCCGCGGCGCGGTCCAGGTCGAGACCTACACGGTCATGTTCGACCGCGACAACAAGCCCGAGCGCAGCGTGCTCTACCTGCGCCTGCCCGACGGCCGGCGCAGCGTGGCGCAGGGCGAGAAGAGCGACGAGCTGTTCCGCCGCCTGCTCGAGGTCGAGGGCGTGGGGCTACGCGGAACGGTGTCACCGGGCGCGGGCGACGCGCCGAACGTGTTCTCCCTCGGCTGACGGGTCAGCCGCCCAGCCAGACCAGCACGAACAGGGGCACGCCGAGCGCCGTGGCGCAGATCAGCGCGGCGCGGCCGGTGTCGATCTCGAGCACTTCGCGCGTCGCGACCACGAACGAGGCGATCACCAGCGCCACCGCGGCCCAGGCGAAGAACTCGCCCAGGAAGGGCACGCTGGCGAGTAACTCGAGCGCGAACCACAGGTACGCGAAGCCGGTGCAGCGCAAGAGCTTCGAGAACTCGACGGGCGCGTCGACGGCGAAGCGCGCGACCACCCACAAGAGCGACGTCGCCGAGACCCACAGCACGATCGAGCCCGCCAGGCCCAGGAACACCGACACGAGCCCGCCCTGGCCCAGCGCCACGAGCACCGACGTGCCCACCACCACCGCGATCGACTGCGGGATCGCGTGGTGATCGGCCTCGATCTCGCGGTACACCTCGGGCTTGAAGTACAACACGCCCTCGAGGCGCGGAATGAGTCGCCGCTCGCGCTCGAGCAGTCCGCCGATCAGACCCGGTCGCGTCTCGCCCTCGGCCACGCCGAGAGGGTAGCTCAGCCGCGTCCGATCACCTCGAGGATGTACGCCTCGAGGTGAGTCAGTGCTTCGGCGCGCACCTGCTCGACGGTCTTCCCGGCGCGCTTCACGGGCTCGAGCCCCGGTCCGGTGTCGGAGATGACATGCAAACGTGTAGGGGCGCCGATGCGCCGCAAAAGCTCCTCGAGCTTGTCGATGCGGCAGTGCGGGTCACGCGCGCCCTGCACGAACAAGAGCGGACAGATGACCCGGTACAGGTAGTCCACGTCCTGGTGGCTGGGCTTGCCGGACGGGTGCAGCGGGAAGCCGAACGAGAACGCCGCGTCGACCTTCAGCCCCTGAGACACTGCGCGCGTGGCGACGCGCGCGCCCAGGCCGATGCCCCCGACCAGCATGCGCGCGGGCGCGTTCTCGGGGTCGGACAGCACCGCCTGCACCGCGGCGCGGAACGCCCGGTCGAGCACCGCGGGCGGATCCGGGCGCTTCTTCTTCTCCTCCGCGAAGGGAAAGGCGAAGCGCAGGGTAAGATGGCCCTTGGCCGATAGCGCCTCCTGAATGGCCACCAGCGTCGGCTCGTCCCTGCCTCCGGTCGCATCGTGTGCGATCACGAGGCCGATCCTCTGGCCGCTCGGCCACCACTCGGGAGTGGCGACGACGCCCGTGACCTGGACCTCCGGCATCACGGGGATCCGGATGGTCTCGAACTTGACGTTCGTGTCCATCGGAGGCCTTCTTATAACACACCCCCCATTCGGCGCCGCTCGTGGCTAGCTCGGAAAAAGTTCTGATCGTCGGGGTCGCCCGCGGGCACGGGCGGCTGCTCGCCCGCCGACTCTCTCGCGACATGCGCGTGGTGGGAGTCGACACCGACGAGTGGGAGCGCCGGCCCGCAGGCGCCCCGTTCTACCGGACCGACGTGCGCGCGCGCGCGTTCGAGGACGCCCTGCGCAAGGAGCTCCCGGATGCCGTCGTGCATCTCGGAACGGTACGGCACTTCCGCGGACCGGCGACGCAGCGCTTCGACGTGAACGTCCGCGGCACGCGGAAGTTACTCGACCACTGCCGCAGCTACGGCGTGAAGAAGCTGTGCGTCCTGTCCACCAGCTACGTGTACGGCGCGCTGCCCGACAACCCGAGCTTCGTGGCCGAGGACCACCCGCTGCTCGCGGGCCGCAACTACCCCGAGATCCGCGACCTGGTCGAAGTCGACTCGCTCGCCACCGCCTTCATGTGGCAGCACCCCGACATCCACACCTCGATCCTGCGGCCGGTGCCGACGCTCGGCTACTACAGCGACAACTCGATCGTGAGCTACCTGCGCGGGCCGCGCGTGGTGGTCATGATGGGCTTCAACCCGATGCTGCAGTTCATGCACGAGGAGGACCTGGTCGAGGCGGTCGCCATGTCACTCACTCGCCGGCTGCGCGGCGTGTACAACGTGACCGGCCCGGGCGAGGTGCCCCTGCGCGTGGCGATCGAAGAGACCGGCGGCCGCCCGCTGGCGCTGCCCGAGCCGATCGCGCGTCCGCTGCTCGCGCGACTCTTCCGCCTGGGCCTGGTGCGCATCCCGCCCGGCGCGATCGACTACATCAAGTACCCGTGCACGATCGCCGGCGAGCGCTTCGCGAAGGAGACCGGCTTCCGCCCGCTGTTCGGGCTGAAGGAGTCGTTCCGGTCACTGCGGCACTGACGCAGATCGAAGCTGGCCAGGGGATTTTGACTCACACTCGGTCACCCGGGTGATAAGATTCGACGATCATGGAATCTCGAGCGGGCGTCCTCCTCTTCTTGGGTCTGATCGCAGCGGCAGTCACCCCAGGTCATGCTGCCGCAGACCCGTTCAGCTTCGACGGGGACACGATCCACGCGGAGCTGTCGTCGTATGCGCACGACTCGCTCGGCGGAAGCGTGGTGGTCTCGCAGTTCGCCTCGTCATCCGTCGTGGGTGCGGGCCCCGAGTTCACGGGAGTCATCGGAGATCCGTACTTCGAGCCGGGGCCGTTCCTCTGGGACGTCACCGTCGACATCACGGGTCGCGAGCTCGCCGTTTCGGTCGTCGGGGCCCCAGGCGCGTGCATGTGCGTGGGATGGGACCTCACGATCACCGACCTGAACTTCACGGCTCCCGAGGCCGCTCAACAGATCTCCTACGTGTTGGACTTGTCGCCCACTCCCGACGTCGGGGTGACCGCTTCCCACACCGCAGACTCCGTGACTATCCACTTTCTCGCCATTCAGAACTTCGCTCCGCACTTCTTGATCACGAGCAGCCTTCCCGAGCCCGCTCTCCCGCTCCTTTGGGCCATCGGTATCGCGCTCGCAGCCGGCGCTCGTGTTCGATCCGGACGAGTGAGCGACGTCCACCGGCGTTAGCCCGGGAACGGCGGCGGCGGTGGCAACAGGCCGAGCTGCACCATCATGCCGATGTCGTCGCGATTCGCGCGGTGCTCGAGGATCTCACCCTCGCGCAGCGTGAACCAGTGAATGTGCTGGTTCGAGTAGCGCTTCCCGGTCGGCGGCACGCCCATCAAGAGACCGCCATCGACCGGGAGTCGGCCGGTGCCCAGATGCGTCGCGGTCACGGTGGCGCGGAAGATCACTGCGTCGCCCGTGGCCACCATGTTCTCGACGGTGATCGTCTGGTCGGGAAAGGTCGTCAGGATGTCGCGCATGACGAACGCCGCGCCCTTGCGACCCACTTTCCGGCCGTGGTTCACCATGTCCTCGGCACACAGGGCGACCGCGGCGTCGACGTCGTGGCGGTTCCACGCTTCGAGCCAACGGCGAATCACCGACAGGTTTCGCTCTTCGACGGTCACCGTGCCCCTCCGAATCTCGCGTCCCAGGAGCGCAATTCTATGCCCGCCGCGGCCGACAAGTCAGCGAGATGCGGGCGCCAGGCGGGTATCAACGGGGATCGACGCGGCCATTCGTGCTGGGGGCGATCGCCGCGGCATTGCTGCTCGGCCTCGCCACGCTGGGCATCGTGCACAACGCCTCCCTGTCGCGTGTGCGCAAGCGCGCGGCGACGGAGCCGCCGCGGCCGATCGCGCTGGTCGAGCTGAAGAAGAACCGCCCGGGCGCGAGTGACTCGGCGGGGCGCTCCGACGCCTGGCGCGCCGCGGCGGCGGCGCTCGGCCGCAAGCTCGAGGTCTCGGAGGTGACTGCGCTCGGGGAGATCCCCGCGCGCAGCTACTCGGCCTGGATCCTCGCCGACCAGCCCGCGCTCGACGACGCCGACTTCGCGGCGCTCGACTCCTACCTGCAGCTCGGGGGCGGCGTGGTGCTCGCGGGCCGCACGGGCGAGAAGGGCACGGACGGCCGCGGCGCGCTCGAGCGGCTGTTCCCGGGCCAGCGCTTCGTCGAGCTGGGCGGCGGCTCGACCCGGCTGCGTGTCACCAGCACGAGCCCGCTGGTGGCCGGCTTTCCAGCCGGCGCCGAGCTGCCGGTCGAGACCGGCGGCCGGGGGCTGTCCGCGAGCTCGAGTGACGCGCTCGCCTGGAACGCGGCGGGCGGCGCCGCGCTGCACATGATCCACCGCGGCGGGGCGGTGGCCTGGCTGGGTGTCTCGCCCGCGCGCATCGCCGACGGCGAGCCGGCGCGCATGCTGGCCGAGAACGCGCTGCGCTGGGCGCTGCGTGAGCCGGTGCTCGACCTGCGCGCCTGGCCCGAAGGCCGGCCGTGCGCGGTGCTGGTGGAAGCTGCGAGTCACTCCAGCTCGCCGGCCTCCACGTGCCGGCTCGAGTCGGGCCGCACCGAGCCGGAGCTCTTGCGCGGCCTCGCGCACGCCGGCT
Organism: Myxococcota bacterium; assembly: GCA_035498015.1. Taxonomy (NCBI): domain Bacteria; kingdom Pseudomonadati; phylum Myxococcota; species Myxococcota bacterium. The sequence goes on along the minus strand of DATKAO010000158.1, from coordinate 2,718 downwards.
GCCGCTACGCCTCGGTCCCGCCCGAAGACCGCGCGCTGCCCGCGCTCTATGAAGTCGACGGCGCGCCGTTCGTCGCCATCCCCGAGGCTCGCGCCGACGCCGCGGCACAGGGCTCCGCGCTGATGCGCGAGCTGCTCGCCGGCTACGAGCGCGCCGAGAGACTCGGCGGCGTGTACTCGCTGCGCGCCGATCCGGAATGGCGCGCGAAGGCCGGCCGCAAGGAGCTCTACGCGCGGGTGAGTCGCGAGCTGTACGAGCGCGGTGCCTGGTTCGCCAGGCCCGACGAGCTGGCCGCGTGGTGGAGCGCGCGCTCGGCCGTGCGTGCCGACCTCGCGATCCTGGCGCGCGACCGGGTGCGCGTGCACTTCTCGAACGCGGGCAAGGCCGAGGCCCGGGGAGTCACCGCGCGCGTGTATCTCCCCGGCGGCGCCGACACGGCGCGCGTCGAGCGCGCGCCGCGCTTCCGCTCCGGTCCGCAGCTGCGCATCTCGGCCGATCACGCCTGGATCGAGGTGATCGCGCCCTCGCTCGACCCCGGTCGGGAAGTCTCCTACACCATCCGCTTCTGAACGTCCCACGCCGGACGGAAGGAGCCGACCATGGAGAATCCCCTGCTGGCCCCGTCGCCCGACGGCCTGCCCCGGTTCGACGCCATCCGGCCCGAGCACGTGGAGCCGGCAATGAAGGCGCTGCTCGCAGAGCTCGGCGGCGAGCTCGAGGCGCTGGAGCAGAGCGTGCAGCCGACCTGGACCGGCGTGGTCGACCCGCTCGAGCGCATGGGCGACCTGCTCGGCACGCGCTGGGGCGCGGTGGGTCACCTGCTCGGGGTGCGGAACTCGACCGAGCTGCGCGCCGCGCACGAGGCGGTGCAGCCCGAGGTGGTGGTGTTCGGCTTGCGCGTCGCCCAGAGCAAGCCGCTGTTCGAGGCGCTGGTCGCGCTCGAGAAGAGCGCCGCCTTCGCGCAGCTCGACCCCGCGCAGCGGCGGATCGTGAAGCTCCTGATCCGCGACGCTCGGCTCACCGGCGTGGCGCTCGAAGGCAGTGCGCGCGAGCGCTTCCAGGCGATCGCGACCGAGCTCGCCGAGCACCAGACCGCGTTCTCGAACCACGTGCTCGACGCCACCAAGGCCTTCTCGCTCGTGCTGCGCGACCGGGCCGACGTCGAGGGCCTGCCCGAGAGCGCGCTCGAGGTCGCCGCGCAGTCGGCGCGCACGGCCGGCGAGTCAGGGGCCACGGCCGCGGCCGGGCCCTGGCGACTCACTCTCGATCTGCCCGTGCTCGTGCCGGCGCTGCAGCACCTGCGCTCGCGCGAGCTGCGCGAGCGCCTGTACCGCGCGAACATCGCGCGCGCGAGCTCCGGCCCGAGTGACAACACCGCGCTGATCGGGAAGATCCTCGCGCTGCGGATCGAAGAGGCGAAGCTGCTCGGCTTCGCGAACTTCGCCGAGCTCTCGCTCGCGTCGAAGATGGCCCCCGACGTCGCGGCGGTGCGCAAGCTGCTCGAGGAGCTGCGCAAGGTCTCGTACGCGGCCGCCGAGCGCGAGCTCGCGGAGCTCTGCGACTTCGCGCGCGGGCAGGGCGAGACCCGCGAGCTCATGCACTGGGACGTCTCCTACTGGGCCGAGCGCCAGCGCGAGGCGAAATACGCCTACTCCGAGGAGGAGCTGCGCCCGTACTTCCCGCTGCCGGCCGTGCTGCAGGGGTTGTTCGGCCTGGCCGAGAGACTCTTCGGAGTCACGATTCGCGCCGCCGACGGCGAGGCGCCGGTGTGGCACCCCGACGTGCGCTTCTTCCGCGTCGCCGACGAGTCGGGCGCGCGGCTGGCGTCGTTCTATCTCGATCCCTACTCGCGGCCCGCCGAGAAGCGCGGGGGCGCGTGGATGGACGAGTGTCTCGGGCGCACGCGCCTGCGCGACGGGGTGCGCCTGCCCGTGGCCTATCTCGTCTGCAACCAGACGCCGCCCGTCGGCGACCGCCCCTCGCTCATGAGCTTCGACGAGGTGCAGACCTTGTTCCACGAGTTCGGCCACGGGCTGCAGCACATGCTGACCCGCGTGGACTACGGGCTCGCCTCGGGCATCCGCAACGTGGAGTGGGACGCCGTCGAGCTGCCGAGTCAGTTCATGGAGAACTGGTGCTACCACCGCGAGACGCTGCTCGGCTTCGCGCGCCACTTCGAAAGCGGCGCCCCGCTGCCCGATGCCTTGTTCGCGAAGCTCGTCGCCGCGCGCACCTATCGCGCCGGCTCCGACATGCTGCGGCAGCTGTTCTTCTCGCTGCTCGACCTGGACCTGCACGACGCGTACGAGCCCGGAGGACGAGTCACTCCGTTCGACGTGCAGCAGCAGGTGGCGAAGCGCGCCACCGTGCTGCCGCCGCTGCCCGAGGACCGCTTCCTGTGCAGCTTCGGTCACATCTTCGCGGGCGGCTACGCGGCCGGGTACTACTCGTACAAGTGGGCCGAGGTGCTCTCGGCGGACGCCTTCGCGGCGTTCGAGGAGGCCGGGCTCGAGAACGGCGCCGCGCTGCGAGTCACCGGCCGCCGCTACCGCGACACGGTGCTGGGCCTGGGCGGCAGCGCCCCCGCGATGGAGGTATTCAAGACCTTCCGCGGACGCGAGCCGAAGACCGACGCGCTCTTGCGCCACTACGGGCTCGCGGCGTGACACCCTGACGGGCCACCGCGACTGACTCCGGAGCGAAAAGCTCGCGAAGCAG
>DATKAO010000157.1 GCA_035498015.1 Myxococcota bacterium | reverse complement strand
CGTGGTCGCCTCGCGCAGCAACTGCATCAAGCGCAAGGTCGGCGCCGTGATCGCGCTCGACCGCCGCATCATCTCGACCGGCTACAACGGCACGCCGCGCGGCATCCGCAACTGCAACGAGGGCGGCTGCCCGCGCTGCGCGGGCGCCGCCGAGTCCGGCACCCGCCTCGACGAGTGTCTGTGCAGTCACGCCGAGGAGAACGCGATCACGCAGTCCGCGTACCACGGCGTGAGCGTGCGCGGCGGCACCGTCTACACCACGTTCTGCCCGTGCCTCATCTGCACCAAGATGATCATCAACGCGGGCCTGTCCGAGGTCGTCTACGCCGCCGACTTCCCGCTGGGCGAAGTCTCCGTCTCGCTGTTCCGCGAAGCGGGCGTGAAGGTGCGTCAGCTCACGTAACCGTGGCGAGGCGAAGGCCGCCCTGAGCCGAGCCAGCAAGGCCCGCAGGGCCGCGCAGTGAGCCGTCAGGCGAACGTAGCCAATTGGAAGGCGAGGCGAAGGCCGCCCTGAGCGAGCCGGCAAGGCCCGCAGGGCCGCGCAGTGAGCCGTCAGGCGAACGTAGCCAGTTGGAACGCGAGGCGGATGCCTTCCGAGATGTCGCGCGCGCGCAGGGGCAGGGCGAGTCTCTCGCCGAGCCACCTGGCGGCGGCGTCATCGCGAACGCCCACGATCACGCTCTCGATGCCGCGGCGGGCCAGGTCGTCGAGCGTGCGCACGAGGCCCAGCGCCTCGACGCCGTCGACGCGCGCGCCGGTCACGTCGAGGACGACCACGCGGATGGCCTGCTCGCCGAGGTCGGCGGTGATGGTCTCGAGCGCGGCCAGCGAGTCACCGGCGCCCGAGTAGGGCAGGATCATCACGGGGCCCCACACGTGCACCGCGGGCGAGAGCGGGTCGAAGGCGCCCATCATGTCGCCTTCGGGGCCGTCGAGGTCGGCGGCGAGGCGTTTGGCCGCGGCCTCGCGCATGGCCTCGAAGTCGAGATACTTGAGCAGCCGCTGGGCCCAGGCATCGCCCGGGCCCGTCCAGTGCTCGACGGGCCGCGCTTCGAACTCGCACATCGGCGCGCCCGCGGCGGCGCAGGCGCGCTCGCGCACCAGCACGAACTCGCCGAACAGCGCCGAGTACCAGCCCGAGCAGTAGCCCGCGCTCACGTGGCAGATCGGCTCCGCCGCGCCGCCGTAGCGGCGGCGGTGGACGGTGGCCTCGACCGAGCCGGCCAGCGTGCCGCCGAACCGGCGTTGGCGGTCCAGCCCGGCGGGGCGGAACAGGAGGTCGAGTCCCGGCCCGGCGTGACCCGGCGTGCCGCCGTGCGCGCCGGCAAAGCGGCCGGCGACGCGCAGCGCGTCGCTCAGTCCCTCGGCCAGGCCGATCCCGTACAGGATGCCCTCGGCATAGGGCGCGCCCACGCTCTCGAAGGCGTTGGCGCGCAGGCGCTCCAGTGACTCGGGGTCGTCGAACGCGTCGTCCTCCGCGGGGGTCGGGTCGAGCTCGAGCGGCTCCTCGTCGCGCTGGCCGCTCAAGTCGGCTCACTCGGCCGCGACACGAAGTCCTCGATGTCGAACTTCGAGGCGGTCTCGATGAACGCCTCCTCCTCGCGCTCGGCCAGGCGCAGGAAGGCGTCGGCGGCCGCAGGGTCGAACTGCGTGCCCCGGAAGCGCTGGATCTCGTCGATCACGCGCGCGAATGGGAGTGCCTTGCGATAGGGCCGGTCGGAGGTCATGGCCTCGACGGTGTCCGCCACCAGGATGATGCGGCTGGGGTAGGGGATCTCGGTGGCGGCGAGTCTCTCCGGATAGCCGAGCGGCGAGCCGTCGTACCACTCGTGGTGGTGACGGACGCACGGCACGATGTCGGCCAGGAACGCCACCGGCTCGAGGATGCGCGCGCCGATCTCGGGGTGGCGCTTCATCAGCTCGTACTCGGCGGCAGTGAGTCGCTCGGGCTTGCCGATGATCGCGTCCGGGATGCCGATCTTGCCGATGTCGTGCAGCAGCCCCGCGAGGTAGATGCGCTCGATGAACTCGCGCTTGCAGTCCAGCTCCCGCGCGATGCGCGAGGCGTACACCCCCACGCGCTCGGAGTGACCGCGCGTGTAGGGATCCTTGGCGTCGACCGCCTCGGACAGCGCGCGCACGGTCGAGAGATAGGCGGTGCGCAGCTCGCGGTTCTTCGCTTCCAGCTCGCCGGTGCGCTCGGCGACCTTGCGCTCGAGTGACTGGTTCATCTCGTGCAACGACGCGTTCTGCGCCTGGAGCAGCGAGTGCAGGCGCGCGACCTCGGCGCGGATGGCGCAGTCGGCCAGCGCCTGGCGCACGGTGGCGCGCAGCTCGTCGTCGTTCCAGGGCTTGGTCAAGAGCCGGAAGATCTCGCCGGAGTTGATCGCCTCGACCGCGACCGCGATCTCCGCGTGGCCGGTGAGCAGGATGCGCACCACCTCGGGCCGGCGCTCGCGCACCTGAGCCAGGAGCCGCACGCCGGTCGTGCCCGGCATGCGCTGGTCGGAGACCACGACCTGGATCGGCTCCGACGCGACCAGCGCCAGCGCCTCGGCGGCGGAGCTCGCGGTGAACACGCGCACGGGCTCGGCGCGGAACAAGCGCACCAGCGCCTTCAGGATGTTGACTTCGTCATCGACGAACAGGAGGCCCGGTCGGTGAGGGTCGGCGGTCGGCAGAGGCATGCGCCGCCGGATACTTCAAGGCGCGTGCCGTCGGCGCTGCCCACGCGCGCCACGCCCGGGCGCGCAGCCGGTGCGACGCGTTCGGCGAGTGACTGCGGGCGCGCTGCCCGCGTGTTGCCTGCGGCAGCTCCTTCCCGCCCTCGGGACCGAGCTGCGCGCACCTGCCGGCGAGGTGCACGCGCACGGCGAGGCGCTGCCGGCAAACGCACGCGCACGTGGCGGCGCACTGCGAAGTGACTTCGTGGAGAACGCGCGCGCGCGACGCCGCCGCCACGCGCTGCCGGTCCCGACGCCGGGACGTCTCAGCTGCGGGACGACCCGAGGAACTTGGGATCGACCCAGAAGATCTCCAAGAGATGATCGTCCGGATCGCGGAAGTACACCGAGCGTCCATCCGAGCGGTCGTACGGACCCTTCTCGAGAGTGACTCCGTGCGCGCGCAGCTGCTCGCTCCAGCGGTCGACTTCGGCCGGGCCGTCGACCATGAAGCCGAAGTGCTCGAAGCCGTGCGCCTCGGGTCGCGCGCCTTCGGACAGACCGAGCAGGTCGCCGCCCGCGTCGAGCCAGACCGTGTCGCCCTTGGCGAACGAGAGCTCGAAGCCGAGCACGTCCGTGTAGAACGCGCGCGCGCGCGCCAGGTCGGCGACGGAGAGATTCAGGTGCTGGATGCCCTTCACGCGCAGCGCCACGGATCCACCTGAGTCTCGCGTGGGCACCCTACCCACGCTCGGGCTGAAGCTCTCACACTCCGGCGCGGCCCGCAAACACGGCCACTGCCACGTTGTCGCCGGCGCCACCCGCGAAGGCCTCCTCGGCGATCGCGCGCGCGGCCGCGAGGTCGCTCGGCGCCTCGGCCAGCACGCGCGCGATGCCCGGGATGTCGCGCGTGAAGTTCGTGACCCCGTCGGAGACCAGCGCGATGCGCTCGGCGGCGGGCCGCGTCTTGCGCCAGTGGAACACTTCGGGGCGCACGCGCGCGAGTGACTCGGGGTTGCCCAAGAGGAGCGGATTGTCGTTGGCCAGGCCGAACGGCACGCCCGCGACGAAGGCGTTCGAGTCGCCCAGGCTCGCGAGCTCCACCCGGTCGCCGCGCAGCGCGGCCAGCACCAGACACGAGCGCGAACGGCTGCCGCGCGGCAGCCCGCGCAGCACCTCGTCGGCCAGCCGCAGGACCTCGGCGCGAAAGGCGTCGCCGCTGGCCTCGACCAGCTCGGCGGCGCGCGCGCGGGCGCGCGCGACGGCGAGCTCCGAAGCCTCGCTGCCGTTGAAGCCGTCGGCGACCGCGAGCAGCACGCCGCTCGGCGTGCGCACGAGGAGGGCCGCGTCCTCGTTGGGGTCGGTGTGGGCGTAGGCCTTGGGGCGCGCGCCGCGCGAGAGCGCCAGCGCTCCGCCGTCCGGCAGCTCGGCCAGCGCCAGCGGCCCGAGCTCCGTCCAGTCACGTCCGAGAAGCGCGATCGCCCGCACGCACGCCAAGCTCATGGCTCGCGGGCGCGCGCGCAAGGCGCGGCCCGCGGTATGCTGCGCCACCGATGCGCGCGATCCAGATCGTCGGAGAGGGCAAGGACGCGCGGCTCGTGCTGGGCGAGGCGCCCAAGCCGGAGCTGCGCGCGGGTGAGCTGCGCATCCAGGTGGCGGCAACCGCAGTCAACCGGGCCGATCTCATGCAGCGCCGCGGCCTCTACCCGCCGCCGCCCGGGGCTTCGCCGGTGCTCGGGCTCGAATGCGCGGGCACGGTGATCGAGAGCGCGCCTGGAGTCACCGGCTTCGCGCGCGGCGAGCGGGTCATGGCGCTGCTCGCCGGCGGCGGCTACGCCGAAGAGGCCTGCGTCGATGCGGGCTCCGTCATGCCGGTGCCCCAGGCGCTCTCGCTCGAAGAGGCCGCGGGCATTCCCGAGGTCTTCCTCACCTGTCACTTGAACTTGTTCCAGCTCGCGCATGCGCCCGCGGGCGGCTGGGCGCTGGTGCACGGCGGGGGCAGCGGCATCGGCACCGCGGCGATCCAGCTCCTGCGCGCGGCCGGCGTGCACTCGATCGTGACCGCGGGCAGCGCCGCCAAGTGCGCGCGCTGTCTCGAGCTCGGCGCCGACGTCGCGCTCGACTACACCCAAGGTGACTTCGCGCCTGCAGTGCTCGAGAAGACCGGCGGCGCGGGCGTCGATGTGGTGCTCGACTCGATCGGCGGGCCCTATCTCGCGCAGCACCTGACCTGCATGAAGCTCGGCGGGCGGCTCGTGCTGATCGGGCTCATGGGTGGCGCGCGCGCCGAGGCGAACCTGGGGCTCGTGGTCGCCAAGCGCCTCTCGATCATCGGCTCGACCTTGCGCGCGCGGCCGATCGCCGAGAAGGCCGAGATCGTGCGCGGCTTCCGCGCGAAGTTCGGCGCGGCGCTCGAGTCGGGCAAGCTGCGGCCGATCGTGGACCGCGTGCTGCCCCTCGCCGAGGCCCAGGCCGCGCACGACTGCGTCGAGGCCAGCAGTCACTTCGGCAAGGTCGTGCTCAAAGTCTGACTCGCGAGCGCGTGGGTACGCTGCCCACGCTCAGAAGAAGCCCAGCGACGGCTCGCTGTCGTCGCGGGCCAGGAGCGACGGGTCGTCGTTTCCGACCGAGTTCACGCGCCGCGACACCGGGTGCTCGCGCAGCTCCTCGGCGCGCACGGGCGCGAGCAGGGCGAGCAGCGCCTCGGTCTTCCCGTCCAGCGCGTGGTCGAGCCAGGGCCCTTCGGCCGCGCGCGGCAGGATCACGGGCATGCGATCGTGCAGCTTCTCGACCACCGCGTTCGCCGCCGTGGTCACGATCGCGCACGACAGCAGGATCTCGCCCAAAAGCTCGCCGCGCCGGCGCCACTCCGCGAACAGCCCGGCCATCGCGAAGGGCGCGCCGTCGCCGCGGCTCACGTAGTGGGGCACGCGCCGTCCGCCCGGGCCCCCGGCCTGCCACTCGTAGAAGCCGTCGGCCAGCACGAGACAGCGGTGCGCGCGCAGTGACTCGCGGAAGGCGTTCTTCTGGTGCAGCGTCTCGACGCGCGCGTTGATCATCCGGGCCGTCGCGCCGATCTCCTTCGCGAACGGCGGCACGAGGCCCCAGCGCATGATGCGCGGCTCACGGCGGGACTCGCCGGCCACCAGCGTGAGCACGTTCTGGGTCGGCGCGATGTTGTAGCGAGCGGGGCCGCCCGCGAGCGCCGCGGGGTCGAAGTCGAAGCGCTCGGCCAGCGCCTCCTTCTCGGTGTGCAGCGTGTAGCGACCGCACATGGCCGCTACTTCGGGGGCTCGGGCGGCCCCTTCAGCTCGACGGTGTTGCCGTCGGGGTCCTTCACGTAGAGCGACGGCCCGTTCCCGTCGGCGCCGTAGCGCGTGCCCACCTCGCCCAGCGCCTCGACGCCGTGCGCGGCCAGGTGGCGGCGCAGCTCGGCCTCGTGAAACGGCTCGATGCGCACGCAGAAGTGGTCGAGGTTGCGCGCCGAGTCACCTGCGGCCGCGCCGCCGAGCTTGCCCAGCGGCGACTCGACGGGCACCAGGTCGACCAGCGAGCGTCCCAGCCGCACCTGCACCAGCCCCAGTGAGTCGAGCCGGCGCTCGACCGCGCCGTCGAGCGCGCCGGTGTAGAACGCCAGCGCGCGCTCCAGCGAGCGCACGCGCAGCACCACGTGGTCCAGACCGAGCGTCGTGAAGGGGGGCTTCGACACGAGTCACTCCACGGGCGCACCGGCGCGCAGCACCGGCAGCCAGTCGTTCAGCGTGAAGTCCCGGAGCTCGAGCGTGTGATCGACCGTGCCGGCTTCGCCGTAGTGGTAGACCATGGCGGCGCGCATGCCCGCGGAGCGGTTGTCGGTCGACTTGTGCATGAGATGGCCGTGGAAGAGCAGCACGTCTCCGGGCTCGAGCAGCACGGGCCGCGCGCCGCTCATGTCGTGGTCGACGATCTCCACGTAGCCCATCTGCGCGTGCTCGCGCCGGTCGGGCACCACCGTATGGATGGGCTCCTGGTGCGAGCCGGGCAGCACCCACAGCGGCCCGTTCTCGAGCGTCGCGGCAGTCACTGCGAGCCACACGCCGACCTGCGGCCGGCGGTCGAAGGGGAAGTAGAACGCATCCTGGTGCCACGGCTGCCCGAGCGCGCCCGGGTTCTTGAAGATGAACTGCGACAGGAAGCAGTCGAGGTCGGCTCCGAGCAGGTCCGCCACCAGCGCGAGCAGGCGCCGCTCCCGGCAGAACGCGTTGAACACCGGCTCATGGCGGTGCACGCGGAACAGCTTCGAGGTGCGCTCCGCCGCGCTGCCCGGCGCCGTGCGCAGCGCCGGCTCGGCCAGCCGCAGCGCATCGGCGACCTCGGCGCCGGCCTCGGCGCGCGTGCACAGCTCGGACACCCGGGCCAGCATGTCCTTGCAGACACTCGGGCCGGCGAAGCGCGGCACGATGAAGAAGCCATCGCGCTCCCAGCCGGCGCGTTGCTCGGGGGCGAGTGCCATCCGGGGTCAGGGTAGCACCGCCCCCGAGCGCGCATGCGTGCCTAGGGGAGCTTGGCGCCGAGTACCTCGAGCCGCTCGATCACCGGGGGCGTGGCGAGCAGCGCCGGGGCATTCGCCATCAGCGCCTTTGCGATCGGGCCGTTCAGGTGGGCCTGGCGGCCCGACTCGTCGGCGAACGAGTCGAACACCGCGAACGTCGAGGGCCCCATGCGCAGCCCGAACCAGACCGGCGTGGCCGATTCCTGGTTCGCGAGCTCCAGGCCCTGCTTCAGGAACGCGGCCACGTCGGCCTCCTTGCCGGGCTTGGCCTCGAGTCGCACGAACAACGAGAGCTTCACCATGTCTTGTCTCCTTACTGAGTGAGGGGTGGATGGATGGTCAGGAGCGTAGGTGGAGCCAGCGTTGGTGGCGATGGCAAGATCGCCAAGTTTAGTATCATTATTGCCATGCGCATCGACGTGCTCGCGCTCGACGACGTCTTCGACCTCGGTCTCGCGTCCGTGCTCGACGCGCTGGAGACCGCGAACGAGCTGATCGCCGTGGCCGGCCTGGCGGTGGAGCGCTTCGATACGCGCATCGTCGGCGTGCGCAAGTCGGTGCGGAGCGCGCACGGGCTGCGGGTTCCGGTCACTGCGATCGCCAAGCGCGCGCCGGACGTCGTCGTCGTGCCCGCGATCGCCTTCAAGATGCCCGAGCCACTCGAGCGGGCGCTGGCCCGGCCCGACGTGTCCGATGCGGGCGCGGCGCTGCGCGCCTGGTCGCGCCGAGGCGCACTCGTGACTGCCGCGTGCATCGGCACCTTCGTGCTGGCCGAGTCCGGGCTGCTCGCCGGGCAGCGCGCGACCACCAGCTGGTGGCTCGCGCCCACGTTCCGGCGGCGCTACCCGGGCGTGACGCTCGACGAGTCGACCATGATCGTGAAGTCGGGCAGGTTCGCCACGGCAGGGGCCGCGCTCGGCCACATGGACCTCGCGCTCTGGCTCGTGCGGCGCGTGAGCCCGCAGCTCGCGGCACTCACCGCCCAGTATCTGATCGTCGACTCTCGCCCCTCCCAGTCCGCGTACGCGCTCAGCGACCACCTCGTGCACGACGATCCGGTCGTGCAGCGCTTCGAGAGCTGGGCGCGCGCCCGGCTGGCGCGCGGCTTCTCGCTCGACGAGGCTGCGCGCGCGGTGGGCGCCAGCAAGCGCACGCTCGCGCGACACATGGAGAGCGTGCTCGGCAAGTCGCCGCTGTCCTACTTCCAGAGCCTGCGCGTCGAGCGCGCCGTGCACCTGCTGCGGACGGGCAAGGCCAGCGTCGACGAGATCGCCGCGCGCGTGGGCTACGCGGACGGCGCCACGCTGCGCGCCTTGCTGCGACGCCAGCTCAACGCCGGCGTCAAAGAGATCCGAAAGTCCGCTGCGCGTCCTTGATGTCCGAAGATGGTGGAGCTGAGCGGGATCGAACCGCCGACCTCCTGAATGCCATTCAGGCGCTCTCCCAGCTGAGCTACAGCCCCGGGTCTTCGGAGGCAGCGAGGTTAGGCGGGTGGCCCGGGAGGGTCAACGGGGCCATACTGCGCGCCCTGGCCGGAGTGGCGGAATTGGCAGACGCGCGCGACTCAAAATCGCGTGCCCAAAAGGCGTGAGGGTTCGAGTCCCTCCTCCGGCATTCAGCGCGTTCGCGGACCGGCCGAAAATTCCAGTATCCCCGCCCACCGCGAGTCGCGATGAAGCAGCGCACCCCCAGGCGATCGAAGGGCGAGCAACGCGCACGCGCGCTGCTCGAGCAGACCGCGTCCGCCAGCGGCGAGTCGTTCTTCCCCGCGCTCGTGCGCGGGCTGGCCCAGGCGCTCGGCACGCGCTTCGCGGTCGTTGCGATGGTCCGCGGCGAGGACGAGCTCGAGTGTCTGGCGTTCTGGGACGGCAAGCGCGTGACTCGTGGCGCGCGCTACCGCTTGTCGGAGACGCCGTGCGGCGTGGCCGCGGCCGAAGGTTACTGCGAGCTCAACGACGGCGTGCCCGCGAAGTACCCCAACGCGGCGATGCTGATCGAGCTCGGCGTGCGCGGCTACGTGGGGCACGCGATCCACTCGCAGGACGGCCGCCTCCTCGGCGTGCTGGTGGCCATGCACGATGCGCCTCTGCCCGCGTCGGCGCGCGATCGTGCGCTCCTGCAGAGCAGCGCCACGCGCGCGGGGCTCGAGCTGGCGCAGATGCGCTCATCGGCTGCGCTCGAAGCGAGTGAGGCGCTGACGCGCGGCATTCTCGAGTCGATGCGCGACGCGATCCTGGTGGTGCGCACCGACGGCACGGTCGCGTTCCACAACGGCGCCGCCTGCGAGCTGTTCCAGACCGACGCGCACGGTCTCTCGCGCGCCTCGATCTCGCAGCTCCTGCCCGACCTCGAGCGCGCGGCCGCCGAGCTGGGCGAGGGCGACGCCGCGGAGACCTACCGCCGGCGCGCGAACCTGGAGCTGGCGGCGGCGCTGAAGAGCGGCGAGACGGTGCACGTGGCGGTCACGATCGGCGTGTTCCGGCTGGCGGGCGAGGAGCTGCGCACCGTGGTGCTGCGCAACATCGAGCGCCGGCGCCGCGAGGAGCAGCGGCTGCGCGGCTATGCGCGCGCGCTCGAGCGCGCCAACTCCGACCTCGAGCGCGCGCGGCGCAAGGCCGAGCGCGCGGCCGCGGCCAAGACCGAGTTCCTGGCCAACATGAGTCACGAGATCCGCACGCCGATGACCGCGATCCTCGGCTTCACCGACATCCTGATGGAGGACGGCGGGGTCGCCACGGCCACCGAACGGCTCGAGGCGCTGCGGACGATCCGCCGCAACGGCGCCTACTTGCTCGAGATCCTGAACGACATTCTCGACTTCTCGAAGATCGAGGCGAACCGGCTCGAGATCGAGAACCTGCCGTGCTCGCCGCGGCGCATCGTGTCCGACGTGGCGGAGCTCCTGCGCCCGCGCGCGGCCGACAAGGGCATCGCGCTCAAGCTCGACCTCGATGCGCAGGTGCCGGAGCGGCTGCTCTCCGACCCCGTGCGCCTGCGCCAGATCCTGCTCAACCTGATCGGGAACGCGGTGAAGTTCACGTCGGCGGGTCACGTGGCGATCCGGCTGCGCTTCGACTCACTCGACCAGACGCTGGAGATCGACGTCGAGGACACGGGCATCGGCATCGCGCCCGACGTGCTGGCGCAGATCTTCGAGCCGTTCCGCCAGGGCGACAGCTCGATGACGCGCCGCTTCGGCGGCACGGGCCTCGGGCTCGCGATCACCAAGAGACTGGTCGAGAGACTCGGCGGCGCGATCACCGCCACCAGCGTGGTGAGTGGCGGCAGCACGTTCCGCGTGCGCCTGCCCGCGCAGTCCGCCGAGGGCGACGCGTCGGACGATCCGGACACGCCGTCGACCGGCGGCTTCCGCGCCGCGCTGCGCGAGCTGCGCGCGCACGGCAAGGTGCTCGTGGTGGAGGACGGCCCCGACAACCAGCGGGTGATCCGCCACGTGCTCGAGCGTGCAGGCTACGAAGTGAGCGTGGCCGAGAACGGTCTGGTCGGCGTGGAGCTCGCGCTCGCCGCCGCGGACGAGGGAACGCCCTTCGTGGTCGTGCTCATGGACGTGCAGATGCCGGTGCTCGACGGCTACGCCGCAACGCGTCAGCTGCGTGACCACGGCTATACCGCCCCGATCATCGCGCTCACCGCGCACGCGCTGCCTTCCGAGCGCCAGCGCTGCATCGAGGCAGGCTGCGACGCGTTCGCGACCAAGCCGATCGAACGGCTGGCCCTGCTCGAGACGATCGCGCAACACACCTCGAAAGCAGCCGGCGGGTAGGCGCGCTACCTTTTCAGTCATGTCCCGTCTCGGTTCCGAGCAGATGGAGCGCTACAAGCGACACCTGCTGCTCGACGGCGTGGGGCCCGCAGGCCAGGAGAAGCTGCTCTCGTCGAGCGTGCTCCTGATCGGCGCCGGCGGGCTCGGCTCTCCCGCGGCGCTGTATCTCGCCGCGGCGGGCGTGGGTCACTTGGGACTGGTGGACTTCGACGCGGTCGACGTGTCGAACCTGCAGCGCCAGGTGCTGTACACGACCGACGACGTCGGGTCACTCAAGACCGAAGTCGCGGCGCACCGGCTGCGCGCGCTGAACCCCGACGTGAAGGTGACGCTGCACGAGGTCAAGCTCGAGGCCGCGAACGCGCGCGAGATCTTCGCCGGCTACGACGTGGTGCTCGACGGCACCGACACCTTCCCCAGCCGCTATCTCGCGAGCGACGTGTGCGTGTGGCAGAAGAAGCCGCTGGTCTCGGGCAGCGTGATGCGCTTCGAGGGCCAGGTGGCCGTGTTCGACGCGCGGCGCGGGCCCTGTTACCGGTGCCTGTTCCCCGAGCCGCCGCCGCCCGAGCTCGCGCCCAACTGCGCCGAGGCCGGCGTGCTGGGCGTGTTGCCGGGCGTGATCGGCATTTTGCAGGCGACCGAGGTGCTGAAGCTCCTGCTGGGCATCGGCGAGCCGTTGGTCGGCCGGCTCTTGGTCTACGACGCGCTCGCGCTCGAGTTCAAGAGCTTCCGCATCCCCCGAGACCCGGCGTGCGCGGTGTGCGGCGAGCGTCCGACGATCACCGCCCCGATCGACTACGCGGCGTTCTGTGCCTCGCGCGCGGCGCCCGAGGCCAAGGTCCCGGAGCTCGGCCCGCGCGCGCTGCAGGCGCGGCTCGACGCGGGCGACGACCTGCTCTTGCTCGACGTGCGCGAGCCGTTCGAAGCCGAGATCGCCCGCATTCCCGGCGCGCGGCTCCTGCCGCTCGGGCAGCTCGAGGCGCAGCTGTCCGAGCTCGACGCCTGGCGCGCGCGCGACGTGGTCGTGCACTGCCGCACCGGCGGGCGCAGCCGGCGCGCGTGTGAGCTGTTGCGCTCCAAAGGCTTCGAGCGCGTCTCGAACCTCGCCGGAGGGATCGAGGCGTGGGCGGTCGAGGTCGATCCAGACATGAAGCGGTACTGACGACCGGGAAAGGGAAGGTCCGAGAATGCAGGCGCTGCGCTGTCATGTGTTCCGTGGGCTGCCCAAGGAGCTCGAGGAGGAAGTCAACAAGTTCCTCGAGCAGACGCCCTGTCACGTGCATCACGTGGTGCAGAGCGAGTCCGCGAACCACGTCACGCTGAGCATGATCTACGAGCTGGTCGCGCCCGCGCCCGATCTGGGCTGACGCGAAACGCGCTTCGGGTCAAGCTCCGTCAGCAGAGTACCGATGGAGCCGCGGGACGAGCGTTTCCCCCGGGGCTCCATGGCCGACGACCGCGACGAGACACAGATAGACACCCACGACCGGGTCATCGCCTTGTACGGCGACCGGCTGCTGCCGCCGCTGGGCCAGCAGCTCGGATCCCTCGCCGGGCTCCTGGTGAAGGAGTCGGCCCTGGCGCTGCTCCTGGTCGACGCGTCGTCGCTGCTCGAGATCGAGCGGCTGTACGGCGCGCGCGCGTTCCGCACCGCGCTCGACTCACTGACCCAGCGCGTGCGCACGCGCATCGCGCGCGAGGTCGGCGACGAGGTGGTGGTGACCTGCGGGGCGCTGGAGGAGGAGCACATCCTGGTGTTCATCCCCAAGCCGCGCGGCGAGCCGTCGTTCCTGCTGCACGACCTGCCGCGCCTGGCCGAGGAGCTGCGCTCCTACGTCGCGATGTGTCTCAAGCGCATCGTCTATCCGTATCTGCACGAGCGGCCCGAGGTCCCGATCGGCACGGGCTTCGTGCTGCACCGGCCCTTCCAGCGGCCCGAGGCGCAGATCCGCAGGCTGATCGAGACCACGCTCAGCGCCGCCAAGTTCGAGCGCGAGCGCCGCCATCGCGACCGCGCGGCCGCGCTCGACCGGATCCTGCTCGAGGAGAGCATCTCGACCGTGTTCGAGCCGATCGTGCGGCTCGCCGCGCGCGAGGTGATCGGCTTCGAGGCGCTGTCGCGCGGGCCGTCGGGCACCGGCATGGAGACGCCGGGGGCGCTGTTCGGCGTGGCCGAGCAGGCTGACCGCGAGTACGAGCTCGACAGCCTGTGCCGGCGGCGCGCGCTCGCGAACGCGCGCGGCATCGCGCCGGAGCAGCTCCTGTTCCTCAACATCCTGCCCACCTGCATCCAGGACCCGGACTTCCAGGCGGTGCGCGTGCGCGAGACACTCGCCAGCCTGGGCCTGGGCCCGCGCAACCTGGTGCTGGAAGTCTCGGAGCGCCAGGCGATCTCGAACTTCCCGATCTTCCGCGAAGCGACCGATCACTTCTCGCGGCTGGGCTTCCGCATCGCGCTCGACGACACGGGCGCGGGCTTCTCCAGCCTGGAGGCGGCGCTCGAGCTGTCGCCCGACTTTCTCAAGATCGACATGTCACTCGTGCGCGGCATCGAGGAGAGCCCGGAAAAGCAGGAGCTGCTGCGCGGCCTGCGCGGCGTGGCCGGGAAGATGGGCTCGATCCTGATCGCCGAAGGCATCGAGACCGAGCACGAGCTCGAGGTGATTCGCGGCCTGGGCATCGAGTGTGGCCAGGGCTTCTACCTCGGCCGCGGCACGCCCTCGCCCACCACGCCGGCCGGGCACACGGAACCGGCCGCCGGCTCGCGCTAGACTGCGCGGGTGAGTGACCGAGCCCGGCCGCCGGCCGACATCGCGCCCGAAGAATTCTTCCGTGCCTGGGCGCCGGACGCGGTGCGCAGCGACCCGGAGCGCCGGAAGAAGCTCGAGAACCTGACGGCGCGCATCCAGTTCGATCTCTCCGGGCCGGGCGCCGGACTCTACTGGCTGCAGATCGGCGAAGGCGACGTGCAGGGCGGCGCGGGCCCGATCGAGGCGCCCGACCTGGTGCTCTCGACCGACCTCGAGACCTGGCGCGCGCTGAACGCCGGAATGATCAAGGCGCCGACCGCGGTGATGAAGGGCAAGCTGAAGTTCCAGGGCAGCATGTATCTCGCCCTGCGCATCCACTTCATCATCGGGTGAGTCCGAGCGCTTGCGGGCTCGGCTCAGGCGGCCTTCGCCTCGCCGCCCCAGGACTACGTCTTGTCTCTCCGGTGCTTGAAGATCGCCTTCTCGTGGTGCTTGCGCAGCTGGGCGTGGGCCTTGTGGAAGGCATCGCGGGCGGCGCCCTCGATCGACTCGCGGCTCCGGGCGCTCGACGCCAGGTCGATGTCCTTCCCGGTGACGTGCACGTGCGCCTCGTACTCGCCGCGATCGTGACTCACGGTGACTTCGACGCGCGAGGTCTCGGGGAACTCGTCGCGTACGGCCTGCGCGAGCGCCTCGCACTCGTCTTGGGCCGCTTGCGAATGCTCGGTGTCTCTGAAGTTCATGCGGAACGGCATGACCGCATTATAGCCAGCGCGCGTCAGCCGCCGAGTGAGGCCGCGCGCCGCAGGTGGCGCGCGAGCTCCGCGAGTGACACGCGGGCGTTCCGGCCCGAGGTCGAGGGCAAGAGGTAGGCGGGACGGCCGGCGAAGCCGCCGCGCAGCGCTCCCGGGCGCGCCGTCGCCTGGACCGCGTGGCGAAAGCCGGCCAGCCCCACGAACACCACGCTGCGCGGGCGGTAGCGCTCGACCAGGCGCTGCAGCCGCGCCAGGCCGCGCCGGTACTCGGCGGGCCGCAGCGCGCCGGCCCCTGGGGTCACCCGCTTCACCAGGTCGGTGAAGCCGATGCCGCGCGCGAGCGCGTGTGCCCGGTCGCGCTCGCGCGTCACCCAGCCCGCGCGCCGCGCCGCGGGCCAGAAGCGGTTGTTCGCGCCTGCGAAGGCGATGCCGGTCGCGGCGGCGGCGGGCGAGGGGTTGAGCCCCACCACCAGCGCGCGCAGGCCCGGCCGCACCGAGTCCGGCAGCGCTCGCGCGCGCGTCGCGCGCAGCCACAGGCGCTCCTGGTTCGCGACCTCGCGCACGCGGAAGCCCGCGCCTTCGAGCAGGTCGCGCGCCGCGTCGGGCGCGAGCGAGGTGAACAGGCGCCCCGAGAGCCCGCGCTCGCCGCGCGCGCGCAGCTCACTCACGCCGGGCGCGAGCGCGCGCGCCGGCCGCGCTGGGTCGAACGCCAGGAACGACAGAGTGACTGGCGCGCCCGGCCGCAGCGCCCCGTGCAGGTCGGCGAGCGCCGGAGCCAGCTCGGCGAAGGGCAGGTGGAGGTAGCTGTTCTTGGCCCAGGCCGCGTCGAGTGACTCGCGCGCGAACGGCAGCCGCGCCAGGTCGCCGCGCAGCCAGGCCCCGCGTCTCTCGCCGGCGCGCGCGGCGCGCAGCATCTCGGCCGTGAGATCGAGCCCGACCGCCGAGAGACCGCGCCGGCGCAGCGCGGCGGCGAACCAGCCCGGCCCGCAGCCCAGGTCCGCCACGCGCGCGCCGCGCGGCAGCCCGGCCGCGAGCTCGCGCAGCCTGCGCAGGGCCGGCGCGTCGATGTCGCGGCGCGCGATCCAGCTGCGCGCGCCGGACTCGTAGATCGCGGCGGTGCGCCGGTCCAACGCGCTCAGGCGGCGGGCGCTTGGATGTCGAAGTCGTAGGTCTCGATCACCGTGTCTTCGACCCGCACCTCGGCGTGCCACTTCCCGGTCGTGGCGTTCGCGGTGTTCAAGGTCGAGGAGACCTTGCCCGTGGGACTCATGCGCACGCGCTCGTTGTAGACCGTGGCGCCGTGCGGGTCGATCCAGCGCACCATGAACTCGGGGTTGGTCGGGTAGAAGCGCCGGCTGATCTCGCCGAACCAGGTCACGGGCTCGCCGCGCTTGAAGCTGCGCGCTTCGGTCGGCCCCGAGCCGTTGGCCAGGCCACTCTCCTCGAGCAGCTTGAACTCGAGCCGCGCGAGCTCGAGCTCGGCGCGCCGGCGCGCGGCGGTGTGCGGCCGGAAGTTCGCGACCGCCTGCTCGAGATAGAACGCGGCGCGCGACTTGTTGCCCAGGCGCGCGTGCACCGCGCCCAGCTCGTACTGCACGAGCGGCACGGTCGGATCGAGCTGGAGCGCGCGCTCCAGGTGGCGGCGCGCCGCTTCGTAGTTGCCCAGGCTCATCATCAGGTGCGCGCGCTCGATCGCCACGCGCGGGTCACCGGGCTCGGCCTTCTCGGCCTTCTGCAACAGGCCGTCTGCCTTCTCGTCGTCGCCGTCGACCACCGCTTCGCGCGCCTGCGCGAGCAGGGGATCGGTCTTCGAGGCGTCGAACGAGGCGCGCGCGTGCAGCCCGCTCGCTCCGCTCGGGTCGGGAGACAGGAGCTCGGTGAGTCGCGCCTGGACCACCGCGAGCTGCGGGTCCTCGCGCTTCACGCCCTTGGGCACGCCGATGCGCTCCATCTCGACCTTGGTCGCGGCGATGCGCTCCTGCACGGCGGGGTGAGTGAAGAGGTAGGGCGGGATGCCCGCGCCGGCGGTCGGGTTCTCGGCCAGGATGCGCTGGAAGAAGCGGCGCATACCCTCCGGGTCGTAGCCGGTCTTGCTCATGATGGCGATGCCCTCGCGGTCCGCCTCGGACTCGAACTGGCGCGAGTGTTTCAGCTGGAGTGACACGTTCAAGCCCTGCGCCGCGATCAGCGCGCCCGGCTGCTTGGAAGCGATCGCGGCGGCGAGTCCCGCGATCGTGAGCAAGGTCGAGAGACCCTGGTCCTCGTTCCGGCGGGCCACGTGGCGCTTGTACACGTGGCCGATCTCGTGCGCCATCACGCCCGCGAGCTCGTTCACGTCGCCGGCCTGCTGCAGCACGCCGGTCGTGATGTACACGTAGCCGCCGCCGATCGTGAAGGCGTTCAGCACCGGGTCGTCGATCACCGAGAAGCGGAAGATGTAGGGCGTGGGCTCGATCGCCTTGACCAGGCTCTCGCCGACCTCGTCCACGTAGTCGAGCACCACCGGGTCCTGGACCAGCTTCATCTCCTGGCGGATCTGCGCGTGGATCTCGGCGCACATCTCCTTCTCGCGCTCGACCGTGATCTCGCTGGCGAACGGGTTCTGTGCGAGTGCCGGGGCAGGGGGCCCAAGAGTCAAAAGCGCGAGCATCAACGCCGCAACGGGGCGGCTGCGCCGCATTCAGCTCTCCCTCTTCCAGCGCAGGCGCGGCTTGCGGGCGGCACGCACCTCGTCGAGGCGGCGCACGATCGGCCGCGTGGGCGCGCCGGTCACCAAGCCGGGCTCGGTCCGGGCCTCGTGCGCGATCGTGCGCATGGTCTCGATGAAGCCGTCGAGCGTCTCCTGCGACTCACACTCGGTCGGCTCGATCATCAGCGCGCCGCTGACCACGAGCGGGAAGTAGATCGTGGGCGGGTGGTAGCCGTAGTCCATCAGGCGCTTGGCGATGTCCGAGGTCGTGACTCCGAACTCGTTCTGGCGCCGGTCGGTGAGCACGCACTCGTGCATGACGCGCTGCGCGTGGGGCGCGTCGTACACCTCGCGCAGTGACTCGAGCACGTAGTTCGCGTTCAGCGTGGCGCGCGAGGTCACGTCGCACAGACCCGCCGCGCCCAGCGTGCGGATGTAGGCCAGCGCGCGCAGCCAGATGCCGGCGTTCCCGTACCAGGCGTGCACGCGGCCGATCGAGTGCGGGAACTCGTCGTCGAGCCGGTAGCGGTCGCCTTCGCGCCGGATCACCGGCGTGGGCAGGAAGGGCGCGAGCGCGTTCTTGACCGCGACCGGACCCGAGCCCGGGCCCCCGCCGCCGTGCGGGGTCGAGAACGTCTTGTGCAGGTTGAAGTGCATGACGTCGACGCCCATGTGGCCGGGCTTGGCCACGCCCAGGAGCGCGTTCATGTTGGCGCCGTCGAGGTAGACCAGCGCCCCCGCGGCGTGCACGACCTCGGCCAGCTTCTCGACGTGGGTCTCGAAGATCCCGAGCGTATTGGGGTTGGTGATCATCAGGGCGGCGGTCTGCGCGTCGCACAGCCGCGCGAGCGCTTCGGGATGGACGACGCCGTCGCTCCCGCTCTTCACCGGCACCACCTCCAGGCCGTTCAGGGCCGCGCTGGCGGGGTTGGTGCCGTGGGCGGTGTCGGGAATGAGCACTTTCGTGCGGGCCGTGTCACCGCGTGCGCGGTGGTAGGCCTGGATCATGCGCACGCCCACGAACTCGCCCTGGGCGCCCGCGGCGGGCTGCAGGGTGACTCGGTCCAGCCCGCAGATCTCGGCCAGCGCCGCCTCGAGCTCGCAGGCCAGCGCCAGCACGCCCTGCAGATCGGCCTCGTCGCTCAGCGGATGCACGCCGGCCAGACCCGGCAGGCGGGCGACCAGCTCGTTGACCTTCGGGTTGTATTTCATGGTGCACGAGCCCAACGGGAAGAACCCGGAGTCGATGCCGTAGTTCCACTGGGACAGGCGCGTGAAGTGGCGCACCACGTCGAGCTCGCCCAGCTCGGGGAAGTCGGGCACGTCGTCGCGGATCGCCTCGGCGCC
>DATKAO010000156.1 GCA_035498015.1 Myxococcota bacterium | reverse complement strand
TCGCGGCGATCAGCGCCTCGCGCGTGGCGGCCGGCCAGGGCAGTGACTCGAGCACCGCGTACTGCTCGGGGCTGAGCTTGTCGCGCCAGTGCTTGACGCCGGTCACCGGCAACGGTGCGTTCTCTTCGAGGAAGAGCTCCGAGAGCCGGCGCCGCATGTGCCCCCAGGCTTCCTGCGAGAGCAGGAGCTCCCCCCGGCCCAGCACCGCCGGCAGGAGCGCCAGGTAGCGCAGCGGCTCCTCGATCGCGGTCTCTACCTTCGCGCGGTCCGGGCCGGCGGGCGGAGCCGGCGCGGGCCGACTCGCATCGAGACCGTCGCGGTCGAACACGAGCGCGCGCACGAAGCGACTCCCGCGCACGGCCGACGCGCGCTCGAACACCACGTCGAGCCGCTCGCAGGTGGGAGTCAGCGAGTAGATGATCCAGGGCACGAACGGGACCTGGCGCGCCAATACCGTGGGCGTGATCAGCGCGAGCCACTCGCGCCAGGCGGCCGCGAAGGCGTCGAACTCGCCGTCGCTGACCGCGACCAAGAGATCGAGATCGGACCAGGCGTCGGCATCCTCGCGCGCCACCGAGCCGCCGACCCACAGCGCGCGCACCCGCGGATCGGCCGCGAACACGTTTGCGGCGCGCTCGAACAAAGGGAGATAGCCCGGCGGCAGCCGTGTGAGTCCGGGCGGCCGGGAGACTTTCACATTCACGTCACTCACCTCCGGTTTCGAATCCGAAGCCGATGCCCCGACGTATTCCAGCGGGCTCAACGCCTTTTGGAGGAAGCATCATGCGGAACAAGCTCGCTCTTTCGCTCGCCCTCGTCGCCGGGCTCTGGTTGCCCGGTGCGGCCTTCGCCGACGCCATCGGAATCGCGGCCGGCAAGGCCGAGAACGAGGTGCCTGCGGTCATCTCGGGCGCCCAGTGCAAGTTCCAGGCGACGATCAAGTCCGACTCGATCAAGTACCGGTTCCAGTTCATGAACCTGACCGGTGACAGCCTGTTCGCCCACATCCACGTGGGCCAGTTCTTCGTCAATGGCGGCGTGGCCGCTTTCCTGTGCAACAACACCACGACCGGCCCCGTGCCGCAGGCCTGCCCGAGCGGCGCCGGCACGATCACCGGCACCATCACCGCGGCCGACGTGATCGGCCCTGCGGGCCAGGGCGTCGACGCGGGTGAGTTCGCGGCGCTGCTGCAAGCCCTCGCGCAAGGCGACGCCTACGCGAACATCCACACCACCCCGTTCCCGGGCGGCGAGTGCCGGGCGCAGATCGTCCAGATCGGCTCGACCCGGTAAGACCAAAGACCCATGACCGCGCGGAGGCGTGACTCGGGTCACGCCGCTGCGCGAGTCAGCGGCGTAGCGTGAGCTGCAGGGTCGAGAAGTGCTGGTCGCTCAGGTGCACGTTGGGGTCCAGCGCCTCGATCAGGATCGTGGTCGAGGTCTTCTCGCGCAGATTCAGCATGGTCGAGCGCGTGGGCACCCAGGCGCCGTCGAAGTCCTGCACCGAGGTCGAGTCCGCGAGAAACTCGCGCATCTCGAGCCCCTGGTCGTCGCGGTAGATCGAGCGCAATGCGATGTAGTGCTGCTTGTCGATCCACGTGCGCACGGTCTTGAATTGTGAGTCGACGAACGGCTTCATGTGCACCTCGAGCACGTAGGTCGGAATGCCGTCCACCGTGTCGTCGGGCTGCCGCATGTACTCGGCGTCCTCGATGTTCTTCCAGCCGATGTCGTCGAAGGTGTAGTCGGTGCCCATGATGCCCACGCCGCGCAGCGAAACGCGCCGCACTCGGCCGGTCGCCGGGCTCCAGATGAACTGGTCGTTCGAGCGGTCCGCGTTCACGATCATCAGGTAGCCCGTCTGCCGCATGTCCTCGGGCTCCTGGAACTTCACCAGGGTCTTGGCGATCACCCCGTTCACCGCGTTCTTGTTCTTGTCGCGGTAGTCCTTCCAACGCACCCAGAAGCGCGTGCGCTGCTCGTTGCCCCCCGGGTCGCGCGAGATGACGGTCTGCCACTGCACGCAGGTGCGCAGCCGGTTGTCGAGGAACTTGTCGAAGATCTGCTTGCCGGTGAGCGATCCGCCCTCGGGCAGCGCGTCCTGGACTTCCTTGCCGGTCGGGAGCTTCACGCTCTCGTCGGCGCGAATCCCGGCGGCGGGGGCGAGCAGCAGGGCAGCGGCGAGAGCGGCAGCGGCAAGGCGGCGCATGTCGGGTCTGTATGGACGACGGAGCGCCTGCCCGTCAAGGACCTCATTCTCCCGCGCGAGCCCGCGCATTGATCGCCGCGTGCATCGAGGCCGGGAAGTGATAGAAGCCCAGGAGCGCGCTCGGTCGGCCGAGGCGATCGGCCACCTCGCGCACCGCATCGGGACACGTCGCGTACACGCGGACGTGCGAGATCCGGTCGGCGTCGGTCTCGAAGCGCATGAGTGACCCGACCCGGAGCTCGCCGCCGCGCGGATACAAGACCAGCACGATCGGCTCGCCCTCGTAGTCGACGGTCTCCCAGATCGCGTCCGTGGGCTTGCCGTCGAACGGGCTGACCAGGTTGTGCGTGAGCCAGCCGTGCTTGCGCGCGAAGGTGTCGCGGCCGGCTTCGAAGTCGACGCCGGGCATCTCGATCGAGGCGGTGTCGAGCAACAGGTCGAGCAGCCCCTCGCGGTCGCGCGCGTTGTAGCGCTCCACGAAGCGGTCGAGCACCGCGCGCGCCGGCGTGCGGCGCGGGGCCGAGCTCGCGTGCGTCTCGCGCAGCCGCGCGCGGCCGCGGTGCAGCGCGGCTTTGACCGCGCCGACGCTCGTCGCCAGCACCTGCGCGATCTCCTCGAGCGTCATGTCGAAGGTCTCCTTCAAGAGGATCGCGGCGCGCTCCTGCGGGGCGAGCTGCAAGAGCGCGGCGCCCGCGTCGCGCACGCCGGCGGCGTCTTCGGGCGAGGGGCCCGGCGCATCGGGGCCGAGCTCTTCCAGAAGCCCGCGCGCCGACTCTGCGACGCGGCGCCGGCGCAGCTGACTCAGCCACAGGTTCGACGCGATGCGCAGCACGTAGCCGCGCGGGTTGTCGACGCCGTACGTGACGGAGCCCAGGCGCGCGAAGCCCTTCTCGAGCGTCTCCTGCACCAGGTCCTCCGCGTCCCAGACGTTGCCGGTGAGCGAGCGGCAGTAGCGGAAGAGCGCGGGCCGGAAGCCGTCCAGCGCGGTCAGGTAGCGGTTCCAGGACTCACAGGCTGCGTCCAGGAGCTCGTCGTCGATCGACTCGTCGGCCATCGCGCCTCCCTGTGACGTTGTCGCGCGGGCTGGCCGGAAGGATACGGGTCAGTGCGGGGCCGGTGGGGCGTTTTCCTTGCAGACCGAGGCCGAGCGCAGGTAGGCGACGACCCGCCAGATGTCGGCGTCGCCTTCGGGCAGCGTGCCCTTCCAGGCGGGCATGCGCGTGCCGGGCACGCCTTCGGAGATGACGTGGAAGATGTCGGCGTCGCGGCTGCCGTGCTTCCACTCGCAGTCGAAGAGCGACGGCGCGTCGCGCTCCACGTTCTGGGTCGAGTGACAGTACGCGCCGCAGTTCCCCACGAAGATGAGACGCCCGCGTGCCACCGCCGCGGGGTCACGCAGGTAGACCTGGGCCGGTGACTCGGGCTCGGGCCGCTTGCAGGCGAGCAGCACCAGCGCGAGCAACAGGCTCGCGCGACTCACTTGGGAAGCGCGAACACGAACAGGGTGCCGCCCTCCGGCACCTTCGTGACTCCTGCCGCGAACGAGTCCATGGTGCTGAAGCTGCCCGTCGGCACCGCCACGTAGGTGCGGCCGTCGAGCTGGTACGCGATCGGCTGACCGCGCATGCCGCCGCCCGAGCGGAAGCGCCATACGACCTTGCCGCTCTTGGCGTCGAGCGCGATCACCTCGCCCTCCAGCGTGCCGCTGATCACCAGGCCGCCGGCGGTCGAGAGCGTGCCGCCCATCATCGGGCGGTTGTCGCGGAAGCGCCATTTCACCTTGCCGGTGCTCACGTCGATCGCGGCCAGGTTCCCGTAGGCCTTGCCCGCGGTCGCGTCGACCGTGTCGGGCAGCCCGCCGAGATACGGCAGGCCTTCCTTGAAGGCGCTGATGCCCTTCGTGAACACCTGACACGCTTCCGACGACGGGATGAAGACGAGCCCGAGGTCGGGATTCAGCGCGCCCGTGAACGAGCCGTTCATGCCGCCCAGGTTGCTCGGGCAGGTGCGGAACTTCGAGTCCTCCTTCGGCATCGCGTCGGGGTTCACGACCGGCCGGCCCTTGTCGTCGATCGTGGCCCAGTTCACCTGCTCGAGATAGGGCGTGGCGCGCAGGAACTTCCCGTCGCTGCGGTCGAGCACGTAGTAGAAGCCGTTGCGGTTGGCCTGGACCAGGAGCTTGCGCGGCTTCCCGTCGAACTTGGTGTCGACCAGGAAGATCTGGGTGTTTCCGTCGTAGTCCCACACGTCGTGCGGGGTGAACTGGAAGTACCACTTCGTGTTGCCCGTCTTCGGGTCGAGCGCCAGCACGGAGTCGGAGTACAGGTTGTCGCCCTTGCGGCCGTCGCCGTCCCAGTCGGG
>DATKAO010000155.1 GCA_035498015.1 Myxococcota bacterium | reverse complement strand
CCTGTTCCGCGGAGTCAGTCCGCGCGAAGGCTGGCAGCGGGTGTTCGGCGGACAGGTGATCGGGCAGGCGCTGGTGGCGGCGGGCCGCACGGTCGAGGGGCGCACGGCGCACTCGTTCCACGCCTACTTCCTGCGGCCGGGTGACCCGGAGGTGCCGATCCTGTACGACGTGGACCGGATCCGCGACGGCACGAGCTTCACGACGCGGCGCGTGGTCGCGATCCAGCACGGGCGGCCGATCTTCAACCTGCAGGCATCGTTTCAGGTCGAGGAGCCGGGCTTCGAGCACCAGGCCGAGATGCCCAAGGTGCGCGGGCCCGACGGGCTCAAGAGCGAGACCGAGCTGCGCATGGAGGTCGCCGACCGGCTGCCCGAGCGCATGCGGCCGATCTTCACGCGCGCGCGCCCGATCGAGGTGCGGCCGATCGATCCCCAGGACGAGTTCGACCCCGAGCCGCGGCCGCCCGTGCAGCACGTGTGGTTCCGTGCGGTCGACCGACTGCCGGACGACCCCGCGCTACACCAGTGTGTGTTGGCGTACGCCTCGGACCTGACTTTGCTCGACACCAGCACCCTGCCCCACGCCGTGTCGTGGTGGAACGACAAGCTGCAGTCGGCGAGCCTCGACCACGCCATGTGGTTCCACCGGCCGTTCCGCGCCGACGAATGGCTGCTCTACGCCCAGGACAGCCCGAGCGCGTCCGGCGCGCGCGGGTTCAACCGCGGCAGCGTCTTCACGCGCGACGGGAAGCTCGTCGCTTCGGTGACTCAGGAAGGGCTGATTCGCGTCAGGTTCTCGTAGCGCCCACGTCGCGCACGCCCGGGCGGCGGAACTGCGAGTGACCCGCGGGCTGGTAGGTCAGCACGAAGGCGCGGCGGCTCGCGCTCGAGCGGTTCACTTGCGAGCCGTGCACCACGTCGCCGTGGAAGAAGATCGCGCTGCCCGCGGGCGCGGCGAGCGGCACGCGCGGGGCTTCGGCGAGCGCGCGCTCGACGTCGGTGTAGAGCCTGCCGACCACGCCGCGGTCGGTGAGTCCCGGCAGCACGCCCGCGCGGTGCGAGCCGGGGATCATCCACAGGCAGCCGTTCTCGGCGGTGGCGTCGTCGAGATACACCTGCACCGACACCAGCCGGTCGACGTGCGGGCACTCGAAGGCGAAGTACGGGCTGTCCTGGTGCCAGGGGAACGGCGCGCCGCCCGGGCGCTTGAAGTTCAGCTTGTCGGTGAAGAGCGCGAGTCTCTCGGTGCCGCACAACCGGGTCACCGGCCGCCACAGCCGCGGGTCGTCCGCCAGCGCGTCGAGCGCGGGGTCGAGGTGCACGAACGGCTCCATCGATCGGACGTCCGCGCGCGCCTCGTCCCACTCCCACTTCACGCAGGCGCCGGCCAGCTCCTGGTAGCGCTTGCCGTCGATGCGCTCGACGCCGGCGGCGTGTGGCGCGCGTGACTCCGAAACGACGCGAGTGTGCACGCGCTCGACCGCGGAACGCAGGACTTCGAGCTCCGCGGCGGCAAAGACGCGCTCGCGAACGAAGTAGCCCCGGGCGCGGAAGGCCTCGAGCTCGGAAGACGTGGCGGCGAGCGTCACGGCGCGGCAGCTTGAGGCGCGCAACCTGCCGGGTCAAGCCGGAACAGGACGGAATAGGAGCGAGGCCGTTGATCGTCGTCACCGGGGCCGCGGGCTTCATCGGCTCGAATCTCGTGCGTGCGCTGAACGCGCGCGGCCGCGCCGACCTGCTCCTGGTCGACGACCTCACCAACGGGCGCAAGTTCGCGAACCTGGTCGACTGTGACTTCGAAGACTACGTCGACAAGGAGGTCTTCCTCGGCAAGCTGACTGCCGGCTCGCTCGACGGCCGGGTCGAGGCCGTCCTGCACCAGGGCGCGTGCTCCGACACCACGGAGTGGAACGGCCGCGTGATGCTGGGCGACAACTACGAGGCCTCGAAGACGCTGCTGCGCTTCACGACCAGCCAGCGCATCCCCCTGATCTACGCCTCGTCGGCCGCGGTCTACGGCATGGGCCCGGTGTTCCGCGAGGACCCGGCCTGCGAGCGCCCGCTCAACCTGTACGGCTGGTCGAAGCTCTTGTTCGACCGCTGGGTGAGACACCGCGCGCGTGAGCTCAAGAGCCAGGTCGTCGGCTTGCGCTACTTCAACGTGTACGGTCCGCGCGAGTCACACAAGGGCGACATGGCGAGCGTCGCCTGGAAGCACCACCTGCAGCTAAAGGACGGCGACGTGGTCCGGCTGTTCGAGGGCAGTGACGGCTTCTCGCACGGCGAGCAGCGGCGCGACTTCGTGTACGTGGGCGACGTGGTGGCGGTGAACCTGTGGTTCCTCGAGCACCGTGACGTGTCGGGCATCTACAACGTCGGCACGGGCCGCGCGCAGACCTTCAACGACGTGGCGCGCTCCGTGATCGCGCACCACGGTCGCGGCAAGATCGAGTACGTGCCCTTCCCCGAGAAGCTGCGCGGTAGCTACCAGAGCTTCACCGAGGCGAACCTCGGCAACCTGCGCGACGCGGGCTGCGACCTGCCCTTCCTGCCGGTCGAGGCCGGCGTGGCGCGCTATCTCAAGGAAATCGAGCGCGCCTGAGCTCCCGAATCTTCAAGACCGCGGGTGGGCCCTGCGGTTACGATCGCGCCCATGAAGCTCGACCTCGATCAGATCGACCTGGTGGTGAGCGACATGGAGGCCACGGTCGCGTTCTACCGCGCGCTGGGCGTCGACATTCCCGAGTCCGCCCTCTGGCGTACACCGACCGGTGTACACCACGTGGACTTCAAGCTGCCGGGCGGGCTGCAGATCCACTTCGACAGCGTCAAGCTGGCGGGGGTCTACTACCGCGGCTGGAAGAAGCCCACGGGCACGGGCACACGGATCGTGCTCACGTTCCATGTGCCCGCGCGCGAGGACGTCGACCGGATCCACGGAAAGCTCACGGGCCTCGGTCACCGGAGCTCACAGCCGCCGTTCGATGCCTTCTGGGGCGCTCGATATGCAATCGTCGAGGACCCGGACGGCAC